>NZ_JBDOQR010000101.1:0-11543 GCF_039839315.1 Phaeobacter sp. CAU 1743
GCCCTCACGGGCATGCTGGCTGCGGGTGAGTTCGGTCCAGGCCATCGTGGTCTCCGTTCAGTGTCGTACCCGAACAGAAACACAACCTCCTGAACTCACTCAATTAGTTTCAAATCGGGCTCTAAGACGGTCAACAGTTTCGACGCCGCCTTCACGCTGGAGGCAGGCCAGACCTATGTGAACGTCACCGTCCCGGTAGGCAGCAGTGCAGATTACTCAGAAGACACGATCTTTGTCGGTGATATTGCGGAAATTCGTGGTGCCGGGATCGACCAGGGTTTCCTCGCCTCAGAGAGCTTTGTCAGCGAGCTGAGCAACACCCCAACCGCGGGCGACGACGTTCTGGTCGGCACCGATGGAAAAGACCGCATTTTGGGCCTTGCGGGCGATGATGAAATTTCCGGCCTCGGCAGACGCGATACCCTGAAGGGCGGTGCTGGCCGCGACACGCTGGACGGAGACACCGGCAACGACAAACTTCTGGGCGGCACCGGTCGGGACAAGCTGTTCGGCGGCGACGGCGACGACAAACTGCTGGGCGGCGGCGCCCGTGACCGGCTGTTCGGTGGCAGTGATGCCGACATCCTGGACGGTCAGGGCGGCAACGATATTCTGACCGGTGGTCGTGGTCTGGATGTCTTCGTGTTCTCCGGCGACTTTGGCAATGACAAGATCCGCGATTTCAACGCCACACGCAACGGTGAGGACATTGATCTGAGCGGGGTGGAAAGCATCACCGGCATGCGGGATCTGCGCAACAATCACATGAGCCAGGAAGGCGACGACGTGCTCATTCAGGATGGCAACGGCAATTCGATCACTCTGCTGGACGTCGATATGGCCGACCTAGGTGTGGGCGATTTCATCTTCTGATCGTGTAATCGGATTTTCCACCGGGCCTGCATCACGCAGGCCCGACTATTCTGACATTGACCAGCAGGTGCCCTGCCCGTTCAACCGTTTCGCAGCCCCTCAGGGTATAGCTGCAATTCCTCAGCGTGCGATCACGATATCGGCCTGCAACCCGCCCAGTTCGGCGCTTTCGGTCAGGCGCAGCGTGCCGCCATGCGCCCGCGCCACATCCACAACGATGGCAAGCCCCAGTCCAACCCCGGTTCCAAGGTTCTGATTGCGCGCAGCATCCAGCCGAGTAAAGGGACGTATCGCATCACCGCGCTGCTCAGGGTCGATACCGGGACCGTCATCCTCGACCCGGATGCGCAGGGATTTTTCCGTCAAAGTCACAGAGACCCGCGCCCGGCTGCCATATCGTACCGCGTTCGAGACCAGATTTTCCACCGCCCGGCGTATCGATTGCTGGCGTAGCATCACGGTGCCAGATCCGCTCAGCTCTCCCAGCATCACATCCTTGCCTTGCCGCTGCCAATCCTCGACGATGGCATGCGCCATTTGCATCGGATCCACCGGTTCAGGCTCGCCTGTTGACGCACCGCGGGAGAAATCCAGAAAGGCATCCAGAAGCGCCTGCATTTCATCGACATCACGCAACAGCGGTTCCGCTTCCTCTTCGTCCAACATCGCCAGCCCCAACTTCAGCCGAGTCAGCGGCGTGCGCAGATCGTGGCTCACCCCCGACAGCATCAGGGTCCGCTGCTCGATCTGCCGCTCGATCCGGGCGCGCATATCCACGAAGGCGCTGCCAGCCGCCCGTACCTCTGTCGCGCCGCGCGGCGAATAAGGGATCATCCGTCCCCGGCCAAAGGCCTGCGCCGCATCCGCAAGCCGCTTGATCGGGCGCAGCTGATTGCGCAGGTAGATGAAAGAAATCAAAGCCATGAAAAGGCCGAAGAAAACCATCGTCACGATCAGCTGATGCGGCGCTGCCGCCGTCAACCGCCGCCTGTCCACCCGCAGTTCCATCCTGCCAAGGTCGGTATCCAGGAACACCTTGACCTCGCGGTTATCGGGAAACTGCGCCGCGACAAAACCCGGCAGATCCTGCTGCATCTTGTCCCGGACAACGCGGCCAGAGAATTCGTACCACCCCACCAGATCCTGCGGGTCAGGTTCATCCTCCTCAAGGAACCGTGCCCCCATCTGCAGAGGCTGCAGGAACGGAGCAATCCGCACCAGCATGTCCTGTTGGCTTTCCGCGCCTGCGCCCTGCTGTTGCAGCAATGCGATCTGCTGCATCACCGTGGCCGTCATCTGGGTGGTCACATCCTCCAGATCTCGTTTGATAAAGACGATGGAGACCACAAGCTGCATCGACACGATAGGCACGATCAAGATCAGCGCCGCCCGGCCATAAAGGCTCCGTGGAGAATATTGTTTGAGCCTTTGCAAGAACATGCGCTAAGCCTACAGGGTCGCCCCATGGCTGTGAAGGCACCCGGCAGGCTTTTGCCCCCGCGCCAGCAACAAAAGGAACGGATACCCGAATGCAGGCTCCAGACGATTTCAATCCCGCCCCCGGTCGTGCCGAAGAGCTGCAATCGGGTGTGCGCCGCATTCTGGCCCCGAACCCTTCGCCAATGACCTATCGCGGCACCAACACCTATCTGATCGGAACCCGGGATCTGGCGGTGATCGACCCAGGTCCGGTGCTGCCAGAGCATCTGGAGGCGATTTTGGCCGCAGTGGGCCCTGATCAACGTATCGGCCATATCATCGTCACCCATGCCCATGTGGATCACTCCCCCCTTGCCGACGAGCTCAGCCAGCGTACCGGCGCGCCGGTCTATGGTTTTGGCCCGGCCAGCGCAGGCCGGAGCCCGGCGATGCAGCAACTGGTCGCGCAGGGCATGACGGGCGGCGGCGAAGGCATCGACACCGAGTTTACGCCTGACATCACGGTGGCAGATGGCGATATGATCTCCGGCGAGGGCTGGAACCTTGAGGTGCTGCACACGCCCGGGCATCTGGGCAACCACATCGCGCTGGCTTTTGGGGATGCCTGTTTCACCGCTGATCACGTGATGGGCTGGGCCAGTTCGCTGGTCTCGCCGCCCGATGGCGATCTGACCGACTTCATGGCTTCCTGCCGCAAGCTGCGCGCCCGCGACTGGCGGATCTTCTATCCCGGCCACGGCGCCCCGATCACGGACCCTGCCGGACGTCTCGACTGGCTGATCGCCCACCGCGAAGCCCGCGAAGCCGCCATCATCGATGCGCTGCGCTCCGGCCCGGCCCGCCCGGGGGATCTGGCCGCCCGGATCTATACCGAAACCCCGGCGGCCCTTTTGCTCGCTGCCGAGCGCAACGTATTGGCCCATCTCATTGACCTAATGGGCAAATCCCGCGTAGCCCCGGTCGGAGACTTGAGCGCGACCGCAGAATTCAGGCTGCTGGGGTGATCCCTGGACGACCCTGCCCCAGAGTGGTTTTCGGTCCCGGATTGTGCGATCCGATGTTATTTGCATTTTTTTCGCCTCCCCCTCTGGACGCCCCCACGCAGGGCCGCTATACGGCGCGGACCGTTCCGGCGTAGCTCAGCGGTAGAGCAGTTGACTGTTAATCAATTGGTCGTAGGTTCGATCCCTACCGCCGGAGCCATATCACCTCTAAGGTGTTGAAAAGCTACGACTTCCAAACTTAGCTCCGGCGAATTTTGGATTTACGGCGTGTTTTCTTTCACAGGCGTTGCACAAAACTTGCACACGTCTGTCACAACGCCCTCGTGTTCTCTGGCTCATGAGTTCGGACCGCCCGGAAAGCAGGGCGCGATGCGGACACAAGACCACCCAACAACCGGTAAGTACCTCTATCGTCAGGGACACCGCTTCTATTTTCGAAGACGGATACCGGGGTTATCCCCAAAAATCGGACCAGTGGTCATCCCTCTGGGCACCACAGATGAGCGTTCAGCGTCTATATTAACGGGACGTATCACTGTGGAATTCGATCGAATGATGTCGTCGCTGATCCTGCTCTCTCCTGCCCTCCCTGAAGAGGTGGTCTCGAAATACATGGCCACCAGCCTGCGTCAGGTGCTGCCGGAATTTCATCGCAAGGTCCGGATTGAGCGGATGACGGGGCGCGGCCTTCAGGACGGTGCGTGGCTTCGGGATATCCAAAAGCTCGCAGTGCTGACCCTGCTGGAAGACGGTGTTCACTCGACATTTCCCCCCCATAGAATCGATCCGGCTTGGACGCCGGCGCAGGTGGAGCATATGCTTCGCATCTATCAAATCGAATATGCTCGGATCATGTCACCAGAGGCCCGACGGACGATGGTGAAAAGATTTACCGAAACCACCGGTGCGACCCTCGCTTCCATGGAGCATCACGCCCAAGTACGGGAGGCGGATCTAAAGGTCAGGCTGGCAGCCCTATCCAGCATCACTAAACGTCAAAAAGAAACCTATCTGTCGGAAGCTGATGTGCTGCTGACGTCAATAAACTCTGAACAAGTTGAACCGGTCGTCATGGCGGATCAACTGACACTCGAACCCGATACAACCACCACACCTATCAAGTGCACCAAACAACTCGCGCCTATATCCCACGGCGTCGATTTGATTGATGGGACATTTACGGTAGGCGAACTGATGAAACAATTCGCAGCGGCCCAGTCGGCACCTGAACCGGGGGACGGAAGCTACACTCGCGACATCGCCGGGATATTCTGGAGATATGCCCGACAGGAAGGCCTATCCGACGGCGTGGCGCAGCAGCGCGCCGCTGATCTGCGTCTTTTCTGTTTTGTGAATGGCATTCAAACGATCGATGAAGTCGAGCAGTGGCACCTGCGGCGATACGCGGACGCTCTCAAGGAAATCCCGAAGACCTTCCTACGGTCAGTATATGATCAGCGGCGTAGCTATGGCCAGGTGAAGGCGATCGCGGCCAACATGCCACGCGATCAGGTTGGACTGGCCTCTGGAACAATCAAACGTCACCTGAAATCTCTTGAACTTTTTTTGGGCCGCGCCGTTTCCGAGGGACACGCCCTCCGCTTCAAGCCTGAACTCGCATCTCTGCGGCCGAAAACAAGTGGTCGGGTCCTCGATCACAAACGTCGGTCCGTGTTTCGTCTCGATGAAGTCCGTACGGTGTTTGGGCATCCGCTATGGCAAGGCCACAAGAGCCCAGGCCGCCGGCATGTTCCTGGCGAGATGATCAAGAAAGACTCTCGCTATTGGGTGCCCCTGATTCTCGCATACACGGGCTCACGCCGAGCCGAGATCTCTGGCCTCCTGCCCTCTGATATCGTGACGATCGAGGGCATCCCGACAATCATCATTCAGTCTAACGCCTGGCGTGGGCTCAAAGGCGAGGAAGAAGGGACAACGGATCCGCGAAAGAAACTCACGCGGTTCGTTCCGATTCACTCGCACCTGGTGGAACTGGGTCTGATGGAACATGCCGGGCGCATGCAGGCACACGGCGAAACGTTTCTGTTCCCAGATGTTATCCCGAAGCCGCGGTCGGGCAGCGCACGCAGCCTAAGCCCTGATCCCGCTGAGGGCGTGGAAAAATTTGGCGAAAGCATCGACGACATGTGGCGGAAGGCGCTGAAGATCGCGCTGGGTGGGAATCCACGAGAGCTCTGCATGCACAGCTTGCGACACTATGTTAATGACACCCTGCTGCACGATCCCGATGTGCTTGACGTGACCAGATACGACATCACCGGACATGCTTTCCGGGGGCAGGAGCAAAGGCCCTACAGCGAGATAAACGAACAAACGTATCGTGACGATGTCAGTGTACGCATAAAAGCGGATGCGATCGAACGCTTACCCAGACTGTTCTGATAACAGAAACGAGCCTCAGTTAAGGCAGGTGCAAATCGTCTGTTCGGACGGATTTGTTATTCAGAGAGACTTGCCGCCGCCCGCCTGCACCGAGATCGTACAGGCGGGCGGGTCCGGACCGGATCAGGCGGCGCGATCGAGGGGCCGGTATGGCGCGGACCAGTCCGTATCCCGGTTGTCCGCCCGTTCGCCTTCAGGACCGGGCTGGTCCGGCGTCTTCTGGATCTCCGGCGCCTCCTCGCCGCGCGTGGGCGGTACCGTCTCCGGCCTCACCCGGGAAATCAGTTCGTCCAGAACGGGCCCGGTGAGCATGGCCTTATCGCGAAGCGCGGTGGCGATGGCCTCGAGAACCGGCGTCTGGGCCTGCAGTATGCGAAGCGCGCGCTCTTCTGCCTGGCGGAGGTGGTCCTCGACGCGGGCCGCGAGCGGCGGGTCGAGGCGCAGGCGGGCCGCGATCGTCTCGGGGTCACCGAGCCAGCTGAGGCGTTCTCCGAGTCCCCAGCTACATTCCAACGCAATGGCCATGGTCGTGGCCCTAGCGAGATCAGAGTCTGCGGCGCCGCCGGCCCCCGCAGAGGCCTCTCCGAAGGCCAACCGCTCCGCCGCGCGGCCGGCCATGTCGACGGCGAGCGCGGCCGCCAGCTCGGAGCGGCGCTGGTGGATCACGTGCCGTTCCGCATGGGTGACGCCGCCATCGCCCTGGAGGGCGAGCATGCGGGGCGTCGCGACGCCGGTGGCGGCACCGACGACGGCGTGACCGGCTTCATGCATGGCCACCTGCCAGCGGACGGCCTCCGGTATGGAGGGCCTGATCTCCGCGAGGGTCGCGGAGAGATCTTCCACACTCAGTGGGCGGCGGGCGCGCCGGGCCATTGCCCGGGCGGCGCGGACCACGCCCGCGACATCCGCGCCGCTCATGCCCGCGGCCTGCGCAGCGATGGCGGTAAGGTCGACGTCGCTCAGGTCCGGCCACACCTGCCAGCGGATCGCCTGCGGCATCAGGTCAACGGCGGGGTGGCCCAGACGCAGCACCCTGTCGAAGCGGCCGGGCCTGCGGATCGCGGCGTCCACTTTGTTTACGTGGTTGGTGGCTGCCATGGGCACAACGCCCTCGAGCCCGGCATAACCGTCAAGGCACTCGAGCAATGCCGCGACGACGTATTCGGTCCACGACGAATTATGATCGCGCCGGTCCCGGTCCCCAAAGGCGTCCACCTCGTCAATAAAGACGATACAGGGTGCTTGGGTCGCTGCCTTGGCGAAGCTTTCCTTCATGGCTTTGACGATCCCGCTCGCCCGTTCTCCCTGCGCTTGCCAGGTGGCGACCGATCCGGCGACCACGCTGATCCCGGCCTCGCGTGCAACCAGCCTGGCGACTTCCGTCTTCCCGGTCCCCGGAGGGCCGGCGAGCAAGAGGCCGCGGCTGACGTCGCGCCAGGGGATCTCGCCCGCCTGCCAGGCGCGCAGATCCTCGACGAGTTGCTCCAACGGGCCGCGGACTTGGTCGGGCAGCGGGAACTCGGCCAGCCCCGGCCTGTTCTCGGTCTCTTCGGGGGCCAGCGCGGCGGCCAGCGTCGTGACGGCGCGCTTCGGGTCGGGCCAGCGCAGGGCGAGGAGCAGGTCGCCGGGGGTGAGCCGCGCGAGCGGCGCGTTGGCGGGCAGCGCGGTGAGCGCCGTGCCGGGGGCCTCTGCCTCCGGATAGGCATCGCCGAGGATCTGCGCCAGCATCTCGCGGTCGAGGGGCGCAAGCGCGACCATCTCCGGCTGAAGCGCCCGGAGCGCCTTCGGCGCGGTTCCGGCCGCCGGGGCGATGAGGACGGTCGGGCGGCGGGTCTCCAGCGCCAAGCGCAGCGAGCCGCAGAGCCTGCTGACAGCCGGTTCGGTTGAGTCCAGTTTGCTGGACGCGGCCTTCTCGGCACTCAGGACGACGGGGATCGCCGCGCCGCGCGGCCAGAGCGCGTGGGGCTGGGCGACATGCTCGATCAGCTGGATGAGGTGCGCGTCGATTGCGGGGTCGGCGGTGGTGATCAGGGTCACAGCGCCCGGCGCGCCGAGCGCCCGGACCATCGCCTCGGCGGAGCCGAAGGTCCGGGCGACGCGGACGACGGCCAGCGCAGCCTCCGGGCGAAGGCGGTAGCGCCGGCGCGGCGCCCTGGTGTCCTCCAGGACCGGAGGCAGCGCGTCGGCGAAGCCGCTCATGGCCACATCGGCCTCGGCCTCGACCAGGTCGAGAAGGTCATCGAGGTCCCAGCTGTCATTGTGGGCGCTCGAACGGGCGGTGTCGGCCAGAGTGGTATCGCGCGGGGAGCCGGTGTCGACCGTCGCCTTGTCGCCATTGCCGGCATCGGTGGCCGTCGCAACGGACACCTCGGCGTCGTCATCCTCGGTGGGGCCGGAAGCGGTGTATGCGGTAACGGCCCAGCTGGCGGCCTGAGAAATGAGGCTATGCCGAAGCCGGGCCGCGAGGACGGTCCAGTCCGGGGTATCGGTGACCGGAATGGTGGCGGGCGGGGTCGAGAAGGAGGTCGAGGGCTGCGTCATTGGAGAGCTCCGAAAAAAGGGGGGGCCGTCGGCCCGCCGCCAAGGGGCGGGCCGAGGAAGGATCTGCGGGTGGGAAAGTGACCCGTCGGTCAGGCGGCGAGGTCGAGCCAGTCCGGCCCGTCGACTGCGCCGGGGATCGCATTGGCATGGCCGAGGCGCATGAGGGCCGCGTCCAGCGAGGCGCGCGGGTTGCGGCGAAGCTCAGAGAACTCGCTCGCGTAGATCGTGTGGCGGGTCTGCCAGTCAGCGGTGAAGCGGACCGCCATTTCCGGCAGCGCGACCATCGCCAGAATATCGAAATCCTCCGCTGAATACGGACCGCGCCCAGTCGCGCCCCTCTCCGATCTCTGCCGTAAATTGTAGACGTAGTCGCCGGTAGGCGTCCGCGTGTGGCGTGTCTTAACCTGGATGCGCAGGGGCGTGTCACCGGGAAGAAACAGGACCCTGTCGTGACGCTCGTACTCGAGCGCGGGATAGTCACGTTCCCCGAGGCGCATCAAGATCGAGGCAACGACAAGCTCTGCCGAATGACCGAGAATCTTTGCATGGCGGCAAAGGTCTTCGGTGGACATGTCAGGGTAGGCCGCCAGCGCGTTACGGGCGTCGCGGGGCTCGGCGGGACGGGTCGGCATGATGATGCCGGGCAGGAAAAGCTGTTGGGGCATGTGCGCCTCCATAGTTCGGGAAGAGGTAACGGGGGCCGTGGCCCCCTGGCGAGGTCCGGAGCGACTCAGGCCGCGAGCCCGGGTGCGTCGTCCGTGCCGTCATCGTCCGGCCCGGCTCCCCTTCCTCCGAAGTCTTCCATCGACATGAGCCGTGCGACGCCGTCGAGGAAGCGCCGCTGCGCCGCGCGCACCCAGCGAACCGCGGGCGCATCCCCCCGAACAAGCAACAGGTCGGCGCTCCCCGCCATGACTGCATGCATATGCTGGCGGTCGTCGTCATCCTCCACCGAAAGGAGCGCATGAAGCCCCTGCGCAAGCAGGCGCAGGGGCCTGTCGAGGTCGCGCTGCTCCGGCAGCGCGGTGACCTCTGCGAGCCGGGCAAAAAGATCTTCGCGTGCCGCCTCTGCCGCGGCCAAGTCCGTGGCGACCTCAGGGGCGAACACGTCGGCCACGACATCGCGCTGGATGCGCCGCTCGGCAGCCACACAGGCGTCGAGACAGCGCAGCGCGCCAGTGAAGGCGCGGCTCACCTCCGTATGCGCGCTGGGGTGCGGATGAGCCTCCCTTTCCTCTCCCGGACCTGCCCCCATCACCATCTGCGGTCCCGCTGCCGGCGGGGTGTCCTGCGGTCCCTCGGGGTCGTCGATATAGGCTCCGAGCGCGTCGAGCGCTCCATCGAAGGCCGCATTATAGATGGCGTGGCCCGGCACGGTAGTCGGCAGCTGCCAGACCCAACGCGCCACAATGAGCCCGCCGCGGATCCGGGCCACCTCGACCGGATCCCCGGACCGGATGACGGTCTTCACCAGCGCCGCGACCCGCTGAAGGGAGGCTGCCGGCAGCGTGGCGGGGGCATGTGCGATCAGCGCCTCGCAGTGCTCGAGGACACGGTTCCGGGCCTCATCGACGGCAGCCCGATAGGCGGAGAGGGCCGGGTCGAAGCCGGTCTCATCGCCAAGGTCACGCTCGGCGGCGGTCAGATCGACCAGCGCGCGGGTCATCGCGCGGGCGAGGACAAGCGGGGACAGGGTGAAGGTGAAGGGAAGCGCGGAATTGAATCCGCCCGCGCCACGGGTTACGTAATACTTAGCCATCGTAGGGTCTCCTATGGACTCTTCGGTGGTCAGGGCGGGGGCAGAGGTGCGAACTCTGGTCTCGCCCGCTTATCGGGCGCCCGATGACCTATGTGTAATTTGGTGATACCATCCCCCTTGTTCAAGTCCTAATTTACAATTAATTACACTAATCAGGAAGTCACATACCAGGCAACCAGCGCCCGCGCTTCTCCTGTGGGCTCCCTGCGTATCATAATGTACGATATTACAAAGAGGGAGCAACGCCATGCCACGTCAGTCGTCCATAACGCCCGAAGCTGTCGCCGAGGCCGCCGAAAAGCTCATCGCGCGAGGCAGCCCAGTGACGAATCAAGCCGTCCACAGCCTTTTGGGTGGCGGTTCTATGTCCACGATTTCGCCCCTGGTGAGGGCCTGGAAAGAAGATCAAAAGGAGCGTCAGGCTCTCGCAGAGCGCTATGTGCCCGAACCCATCGAGCAGCTGGCGCAAGAACTCGCGGCGCGAATATGGCGCGATGCGCAAGAAGAGGCTGGCGTTGCGACGGAGGCGCTGCGCAGAGAGCTAAAGAAGCTACGAGATCATTATTCCGAAAAACAAGCTGATCTTGAAGAAAATCTTAAGCTTGCAGGAAAGCAGCATGAGGACGCAGAAACTGCACTGCATGATGTGCAGAGTGACCTCGATATGCTCCAGACCGCCTATGAAACTCTAACCCTTGAGCATGCGCGCGCCACGGAAAAAATAGCCGGCCTAGAACAAAGAGTCTCTGACCTTCAAGGTATCCTTGAGAAAGCCGAAGCGCGCGCAGAGCGCGCGGAAGAAAGGTTGGCTTCCATCGCCAAGGGGAACTGAGCGATCTACGGCTAATGAGCCCTCATTCCGAGACAACCCCCCGTAAGCTCACCTCGAACTCTCCAGGATCGCCTGCCAAATCAACCGTCTTGAAGCGCATTCGGTGTCCCTGGATTGTCACCCCTTCATCGACTGATCCCCCTGTCTGCGGATGCAGCAGCATCCCGACGGCGGTTAAGCTAGCGGGATCGCCCGGCCGCTCCTGACTGCGCAGATAGGTGTAAAGCTGGTAGAGGTAACCACTTTTCAGAATCCGGTCTCGATAGCTGGACGCTGTGAAGATGGCCGTGAATTTCGTGTCTATCACAATTCGGCGTCCCGTTTCGACATGGTTCAACTCAATATCGGTCTGCATTCCGGGCAGGATTTCGGCGACTCCAGGGGATGCGGCCGTAACCGGCCATGACAGTCGTTTACCTTGAGCCACGGTCCAGCCTTGAGGCTCCAGTTCAAGGCGCAGGGCGTTGCCCACCGCCCGCTCGAATAGGCGGCGGATCAGGTGGTCGGTGCTGTCAGGCAGGGCGCCTGATACCTCCCCGGGCTCCTCTGTCGGGATGATCGTGTTAGAGCCCGATTTGAAACTAATTGAGTGAGTTCAGGAGGTTGTGTTTCTGTTCGGGTACGACACTGAACGGAGACCACGATGGCCTGGACCGAACTCACCCGCAGCCAGCATGCCCGTGAGGGCGAC
>NZ_JBDOQR010000102.1:0-11300 GCF_039839315.1 Phaeobacter sp. CAU 1743
CAGATCAGCGTGCCGTAGCGCTGTCCCTTCCGCCATGCCCAGTCGTCGATACCCACCACGCGGGGGTCCGCGACAGCCCCTTCGGTCTTCGCCCGAACGCTGCGCAGGAACGTGTCTTTGCTCACCGGCAGCAAAAGCCGTCCGGCAAGCGCCTGCGCGGGGCGCCCACCGAGAGCAATGCCGATGTGACGTACCAGTTCCTGCAAGCGTGACGTCCGGCGCGCATGTGGCCGCGTGACATCAGGTGGGAACCGTTCTGAAAAAATCTTCGTTGGGCAACCTACAGCGCGGCAACGAAATCGACGAACCAGCAGAACCAGTTCAACTTCTCGGCCATGGGCAGGGAGATCGGCTGGCCGACGCCAATACTTACTGTGGACATGACGAGAGACCGTGCCGCAGCGGGGACATGCTGCCGAGGCATCCAGGGAACGGGCGTGGACCCGGACCCTGTTGCCATCAAGCTCAACTTGGTCGGCCTTCAACCCTGCCGGTAGAAAATCTCGTCGCGAAAACCATGAACCCATCGGCAACCTCCATCAAGTTCGCCGGGATATAGCGCTCTGGCAACTCAACTGCACCAAATGCGCGACAGAGCCATTTTTGCACGCCGATAGAGGGTCAAGATTGCGTGCCGATTGACAGCTCGGGTGCATTTGCCCCCAATCCCTCCGTGCTGTTGGAGCAATCAGGGGGCGGATCAGTCGCCTGCCACGCTATCAGCCGCAACCAGATCCAATGGTTGCCCCAAGCGTCCGCGCACTTTCCCCATAGCCCGTTCCAAGACCCCCGCGGCTTCCTCCTTCCGAGGTTTGTCAACGCGGGCCACCACCGCGGAATGGCCACCGGTGCGCACCGGCCCGCATCGAAAAACCTTCAGGATTCCGGAAGTTCGCCACACGTGCGAACGTCACCTTGTCAGATCACGGAAGCGGACACTCGGCCAGGATCGCACCGCGCAACCCGGGGGCACCTACAGGTAGCGCGGCAAGCGGCCATTCACTGCCGTTGCGCAATTCGGTGGAGGCCGAAATAGAAGTGCACACGCATAAAATGGCGCAACGTTCACAGTTGACGGAAATACTTCAGAACGTTTCCAGGAGTGTCTGGAGAAACCGTGATGCCAGCCTCAACGCGGTTAAACACTTCAATAGCCATGTCAGGCTGTGGAATTAAGACATTAGTATCAAATCCGCGCTGAATTTGGTCCGCTCTGCTGATCTTGGCTTGGGCGTAAAAGACATAAGATAAGTGCTTCACAAACGGATGATCACCAACGTCCAATAGACATGTCTGATCGCAGCCATCATAGAATGAACTGATATTTACAATCAGGTTCAGACCGTGCTGACACGTGTCATTGCACACAATGAACAGATGTTTGTCTGGCCCAGAGGGGACCAGCAGGGTTCCTCTCCGATAAACCAACTCTAAAGCGACGCCAGAATGTCTTGGGCATTCTGAAGGCTCTGATATTCACGAGCGCGTTTTTCCGCTTCGTCGACACCCACTGCCTTCATGATCTCTTGCAGACTGATTTTGCGGGATGATCCTTTAGGATCTTTCCATTCCGGCACGTTCTCGGCCACATGTGTCCAGTCACGCAAAGCCCACTTATTCATGTTGCCAAACTGGGTCCAGATGTCCGCAAGGATAGCCAGTTCTGTTTGGCTAAGTTCATCAAGGTCATCAACAGATATGTTGGTGTTGGCTAAGCCCACGTTGTGGTCTTCGCGGTCCTTGAGAAAATCAGCCCATCCCACGCCCTCGGGATTATATGCGCCACTAAGGTAGTCATAGGTGATAGAGTTTACCGGACCATGCGGCATGGATACCCGAGCTTCATCTTGAATCGGGTGCCCCCTGCGCTTCACGCTTTCACGATCAGCGAGATAAACTAACTTCACTGCCTTCAAGACCGACACAGCTGATCCACCCGACTGAAGGGCAAAATATGCAATCGTTTGCGCCGCTTTTCGTGGATTGTAAGTCACTACTTCGGTTCCCTTGTGTCAACAAAATATGCACACGGAGCTTACGTTAGACAAGAGAGGTCAGTAAAATGTGAACGTTCTTAGGAGAATCGAGGACACACTTGGACTGGTGGAACTATTTTATCACCAGACAACTTCAACGAGCTGTCCACAATTACAGTATTCTTCTCGGAGAGTCAACGGCAGCTTCGGGCCGTTTCTGCCGCGCTCGAACACGCCTGACGCGCCTTCCAGCAACGCCCGCTTCCATGTGTGGATCATCGTCAGGTGAACCCCGAACCGGCCCGCCAGTTCGGCTACCGTCTGCTCACCCTTCAGCGCCTCAAGCGCCACCTTCGCCTTGAAATCTGCCGAATGCTGCTGCCGTTTCGACATCTCTGATCTCCTTCTCGTCGAAGATCAGCAGACAGCAAATCTTAGCCTACGCCAGTGTCCGAATTTCGGGGGGTAGGTCACTTTTCTTCCACCGTCGCACGTATCGAAGGGCGATTTGATGCGATCGACACATCAGCTAGCTTCCTGCGATTTTATAGAGAGCTTGCCGACGCCGCGCTTTCTCTTCCGGGTCCGGATCAGTGTCGATCCCATCGGGGCTGGGTCAGGTAACAGGTCCCCTGAAGTTGACCCGCAAAACCTGAGGACTCGATGGATGTGCTGCCGAAATCCCAAAGATTTTTTCGTTATAAACACGCGCTTTGACCGCGAAACGAAATGCTCACTGCAATTCCAGTCGGACATTAAATTAATGCATCGAATCTCACGAGTGCGCTTGCGAGCGCATGCTCGGCGACGAAACGCATCGCGTGTCCCGCCTCGATCTTTTTGAGCGCAGCCTCGATCTTGGTCCCGTAATGGGTCGTCTTCCAGTGGCGCGATGCGGTGTTGGAGACGATCACGTAGTCGGTTTCGTCGGTCACCGTGTTCTTGAGCGTGCCGCCGCGGCGCGCGATCTCGTCGCCGATGAGAGAGCGGGGGCCCATGCTCATCTTGCCCGTCAGCACGAAGACCTTCCCCTCGAGGTCAATTGCGCCGGCATCAGTGATCGGGTCAGTCGGCGCGAGCACGCCGCCGATATTGGCGACACCCGTGTCGGCGTGCCCGTCGGTGACCAGCTCGGCAATCCACTCGCGGATCTCTTCGGCCTCTTCCTCGTCGAGCACCGCATCGGCGAGGGCCTTGTCCACTGCCCAGCGCAGGTGCGCGAAGATTGGCGCCTCCGCGAGCGTCGGGTCGGAATGGAAACGCGCATGGATCTTGCGGGCTTCCGTAGAAGTGATCCGGCCGTCGCAGATGATGCCGGAGCAGAACCCGAGGAAGGTGTTGATCACGTCCTTTTCGGCCGCGAGCTCGGGATCGGCGAGGCTTTCGCGGAGCGCGTCGCACTGGATCGATATCGCGGTCATGAGGTCGCCGTCGGCGTCCTCGAGGGCTTCTGCCAGCATCTCCGTGACCCGACTCTCCCCGGCATCGCCGAAGAAGGCGTCGATCTCGCGGGCCTCGGCAACCAATGCGTCGGACTCATCCTCCTCGATCCCGTCGGAGGCTGCGACGCCTTCGAGGAACCCGAGCCAATAGAAGCCGCGCTTGCGCGTCGTCGCCGTGCGGTTGAAGCAGTCATAAGCCTGATCCTCGCGCCACTGTTCGATGCGGGCCAGGGCCTGCTCCGATAGGGAAGGCTTCGGACCCTTCTCGACCGCGGCCGTATCCGGGGAGGCGTAGGTCGGCCCAGCCTCTTCGAAGAGCCGGCCTTGGCGTGCATCAGCCGAATCCGTTTTCGCGGCTGCCTTTGCGGCCTTCTTGGCCTCGGCCTCTTCTGCCGCTTCCGCTTTTGCGGCGGCCTCGGCCTCAGCGGCCGCCTTCCGGGCCCGCTCGACGGCCTCGGCACGGGCTTGCTGGCGCTCCGCCTCCTCGGTATTCGCGCGCGCCAGCGCGGCGTCGAGCGCGGCGCGCAGCTTTTCAATCTGCCCGCGCGGATCACGGAACCAGTCCGTCGACCAGATCCGGTGGAAGTGCCAGCCGAGGCCCTCGAGGACCTGCTGGCGCAGCCGATCGCGATCGCGGCTCGAGCGCGCGCTGTGATAGGGCGCGCCGTCACATTCCACCGCGAGAATGAAGCCGTAGGGCCAGTCCGGGTGGCGCACGCCGATGTCGATCTTGAAGCCCGAGGCACCGACCTGCGGCACGGCCTCGTAGCCCGCCGCCTCGATCTGGGCGATCACGAAATCCTCGAACGGGCTGTCGGTCTCGCCGCGCTCGACCTGGATGTCGCCGAGCTGACCGGTGCGGGAGAACTCGAGCCAGGCGCGCAGCATCTGCACGCCGTAGGCCTTGCCATCCGCCTGGATGTCGGTGGGCACCATCGAGGAGTAGGTGACGATTTTCTCCTTGGCACGGGAGAAGAGCACGTTGAGGCGGCGGTGGCCGTGCACCGAGTTCACCGGGCCGAAGCGCTGGTAGGTCTTGCCTGTCTCCGGGTCGGGTCCGTAGAGCGTCGAGATCATGATCACGTCGCGCTCGTCGCCCTGGATCGTCTCGAGGTTCTTGACGAAGAACTCCTCGAGCCCGTCGTCCTTCTCGGCCCAGCGCTCGATATAGGCCTCCACATGTGGGTTGCGGGCGCGCTCGCGCTCGAACTCAGTGACGATGAGCTCGGTCTGGTCCTTGTTCATGGTCGCGAGACCGAGCGAGCGCTCCGGGTGGTTACGCATGTGCTGGATGGCGCCGGCGACGATGGCGCGGGCTTCGGGGATGTTGCGGCCCTTGCGATACTCGCCCTCGACCTTCACGAGCTCCACGCCGAGCTCCGGGTCGCCATCGCGGGCGGCCGGGAAGATCGTCAGCTGTCCGTCATAGACCATCTTGTTGGAGATCGCGATGAGGTTGGGATGGCGTGAGCGGTAGTGCCAGCGCAGCTGGCGCACTGGCGTGAAGGTCGTGTTCGCCATGTCGAGGATACTCTCGCTGTCGGTGCGGACATCCTCGTCCTCGTCGGCATCGTCGAGCACCTTCGAGAAGAAGTTGGTGGGCGGCAGCTGCTTGGTGTCGCCGACGATCACGACCTGGCGGGCGCGCATGAGCGCGCCCAGCGCGTTCTCCGGTGTCATCTGCGAGGCTTCGTCGATTACCACGAGATCGAAGGTGAAGTTCCCATGCAGATACTGGGCCACGGCAAGCGGCGACATCATCCAGCAGGGCTTGAGGTCGAGCAGGGCGGCACCGGCGCGGGCCGTGAGGTCGCGCGCGCTGACACGGTTTCGCATCAGCTGCATCTGGTGATTGATAAGCCCCATTTCGGTGTAGCTGGACACTCGGCCCTTGTTGTTGCCGGCGGGTGGATGACTGTTCTCGATCAGCTCCTCGCGGATCGCGAGGCGCGACAGGTTCGTAAGTTCGCGGTCGATCCGCGCGATGTCGCGCCGAAGGCGATCGAGGTCGGCGCCGTCGTAGGTATCGAGCGTGCGTCCAAAGCGCGCCTGCACATGGTCCGTGAGGCTGCGTGCGTAGATCGCCTCGACGATCTCGGGCAGGTGCGCGCTATGGGAGTGACCGTCCTCGCTCTGCACCCAATCTGTAAGAGGTTGGAGGCCCCGGGCTTCGAGGGCGGCGAGCGCGCGTAGAAGGCGCGCTTGGTCGACAAGCCCTTCGGAACGGCGCGCGGCATCCCGGAGGTCGGGCACGCGATGGGCGAGGTCGTGCAGAGCCACTTCCGCGTCGTCGGTTCCCGAACAGGGCAGAGCGATCTCGCCCGCGACCGCGGTCGCTTCCTTGGCGAGCTCCGCATGACGCGCGAATACTCGGTCCGCCTCCTCGATGAGGGACGCGTCGGCGCCGCGACGCATGAGGCTGATACCCGCGCGCGGTTGCGGCAGTTTGGCGATGGCTTCGGCAAGCAGGATGGCGGTGCGGATCGCGTCGGTGGACTCGATCCCGGCGAGAAGCTCGGCGGCGCGCGAACGGCCCGCGGCCTGGTGCGCCTCGGCGCGCTGTGCACGCGCGGTGCGTGCCTGTTCGATCAAGGCGGCGTCGAGCGAGGACCGCTCCTTGAAAGACAGACAGAGGGTGGAGGCCACCTCGCGCTCGCTGCGCGCCGCGTCGAGTTGCTCTTCCGCAGAGGATAGCTGAGCCACGAGGCCTGTCAGCGACGTGGGCGGCATGTCGGCCTCGGCCACGAGGTCGCGGAGCGACTGGAGAGGGCCGGTCTCGAGCGCGTAGCGCAGGCGGTCGTCGCCCTGCGAAAGCTGCACCACGGTTTCGTGGAAGGCTGCCAGCGCATCGAGGAGCTCGGGGTCGCTGTCCACGCCTTTGAAGAATGTGCCGAGCTGCGTGGAGAGCCGCGTGTCGGCGGCCAAAGCATCGCGCTTTTCCGCCCACCTGGCATAGTCGCGCAGCGCAGACGCGGCCGCCGGGCGCCCGGCTTTCGTGTCTCCACCCAGCGTCTCGCTGTAAAGCGCCCAGGCGGCCTTGTAGCGCGCCGAGAGGAACCGGAAGAGGCCGGCCGCGTCAATAGCATCGGCGGCGGCTTTCAGATCGGTGGGTGAGTGGGTTCCGGCGCGCGGCAGGCGCTGGCGAATCGTGTCGCGCTCTCTCGCGAGGGCGCGCTGGCTGGCGGCCGCTTCACGGGAGGTCGCAGGCACGAGGCGCGCCTCATCGGCCAGCCGGCGATCGAGCACAGGCTGTGGTGCGCTGAGCAGGCGTTGGGCATCGAGCCGAAGGTCTGACAATGTCAGCCCCTCATCCTCCGAAATCTTCGCCCAGCGCGCGGGCAGCGCGGTCGCAAGATCGCGCTGGTGGCCAAGCGTGTCGCGCTGGGCGTCGAGTTGCTCGATCTCCACTGCCATGGCGGCTGGATCGATCGTCCCCTTCTGGCGCCAGGCCATCTCCGCGGCCGATGCGATGGTTGCATCCACATCATCCGCGTCCGGTTCGGACAGGATCTCGGCGAGCTCCTTGTCCGCGGCTTGGGCAGCATCACGGGCCTCGCATACATCATCGGCGGCGCGGCGCATCTCTGTGTCGAGGAGGCGGTCGACCAGATCGGCATCGGCTTCAGGATTTGCGACGATAGCGGCCAGCGCTGCCCGAGTCGGTCCGGCACGGGCGAGCACCGGGTCTTCGGGCAGATAGGGGCGCAGCGGGCTGTCCTCGGCATCGGCGCGGAACGCTTCGATGGCGCGCGCGAGCGCGGCGAGGTCCGTAGCGATGTCATCGGCCTCGTCGGCGCGCAGCGGCGCCTTACGGGCTTCCCGCCAGAGCGTGGCGATCCGGTCGGCCCCGTCGAGCCGGTCGACGACCATGCGGGCGTCGCCGTCGATCTCGGTCCGGGTTTCCTTGTCGAGGGACTCGGGGGCGGCAATCCGCAGGCGTCGAATGTCGCGCGGCAGGCCATCTATATGCGAGGCTGTCGAGATCGCGCGTCCAACGGCTTCGTGCACGGTCAGTCCGCATGCGTCGAGTTTGGTGCCGAGGGTGTCGAGATAGGCCTGCATCTCCGAGCGTCGCCGCGTGAGCGCCTCGTGACGGGACCGGTGCGCTTCGGCCGACCCGGCGGGCGGCCGCTCCGTCCCCAAACGGTCTTCCAGGCTCTGAAAGACGGCGTCGCGCGAACCGCGGCCGGCTTGCAGCGGCAGGATGAACTCGCCGAGGCCTGCAGAGTCGAGGCGGTTGCGCACAACGTCGAGTGCGGTCAGCTTCTCGGCCACGAACAAGACCTTCTTCCCGTCCGCCATCGCCGACGCGATTAGATTGACGATGGTCTGGCTCTTACCCGACCCAGGAGGGCCTTCGATCGCCACGTTAGTCCCGTTGGCGACATCCACGAGAGAGGAGAACTGGGAGGCATCCGCATCCATGACAAGGCGCGGCACCCGCGTCTCCACCTCCGGGTCGTCGGTGTCATAGATCTCGGCATAACTGGTGCCGTCTCCTCCAACGGAGGAGAGCATGGTTTCGATCAGTGGGCTCTCGACCACGTGGCCGTTGTCCGGATCGAGGTCGCGATACATGGCGATGCGAGAAGATGGGAAGACACCGACCAGCGCTTCGCGGCGCACGGACCAGTGCCAGCCCGAGGGTGCGAGATCAGCCACAGCTTTGAGGTAGTTCTCCACGGAGCCTTCTTCATAGGGCGGCAGCTCCAGGCCGAACTGCGCGCTGAGCGTCTGAGCGAGTGTCGTGTTCAAGCCGAGCTCGTTCTCGCCGCAGATGTGATATTCGGCCCCGCCCGGCGCTTTTTTCCGGGACATCCGGACTTCAAGGAGCAGGAGGGGAGAGCGCGCCGGGGTCCGGGACGACCCGGGCTCGTTCCATTCAAGAATGCCGAAGGCGGTGTGGAGCACGTTGACGCCGGTCTCGCGCTCGAAGGCGTGGCCGCGGTCATGGAGCGAGCGGCCGACCCGGTCGAGCCGCTCGGGCAGCAGCAGCGTCTGGATGTCGGCATCGTCGTGCCGCCCGTCGTCGGGGCTCTCGCTCCGCTCGGGCAGAATATAATCGGGGGAGATGCCGTGGTTTCGGGCATGCGCGGCCAGCGACGGGTTTTCCTCTGTCTGTCTTTCGGGCAGGCCAAGCTCGGCCCGCACCCGGTCCTTGAGCGCCCGCTCGAGGTCGAGCTCTTTCTGGGCGTAGTCGGAATCGGTCGGATCGAGTGCCGCGGAGTCTTCGAGGTGCTTCTCGTCGGTCGAGCGCGCGATCTCGAGCGCGTCGAGAAATTCGTCTGTCTGTTCGTCTGGCAACGGCTCGTCGATCGGCGGCAGGGCCACGAGCCGCATCGGGTGCTGGTTGTGCAGTCGCTCGGCCAGCACGTCGGGCAACTCGTCAACGAAGCGAATTAGACTCGACGAGTTCTGGCGGAATGGGACTTGGATGAGTGGATTGCGGCGCGAACTGTCGAGGAGACGCGCCCGCAGATGCTGGATGCGGGATCGAACGATCTCGCCGATGCCCTGAGCTTTGCTGTCGCGGTTTTCTGCGGCGGCATCGTCTGCGGCGTCTTCGGCGAAATGGTTCTCGGTCATGATCCCTCCTGGTCTCTGTATAGTGGATATTGGCCAGAGGCCTGATTGCCAAAAGAAAAGGCTGATTCATTAACAATATGGGGTGCGATTACATTTGTGAATGACAGAGGCGAGCCGGCGTTTTTGCTGCCTACCTCTGATAGGCGCTGATCACGCCAGAGGTGGCCCGACGCCCGGCGGCACGGCTTTTCGGCCAACACCACGAGCTGGACTGCACATAGGAGACCGCGCGGCATTGGGCATATTCAAGGCAAATCTGCTTGCAGCGCGCAAAGCTGATCCCGCGGATGCCGTCGGTGGTGAGGTCGCTGCCGAGGAAGTCGGTGCCGGGGAGCTCGACCATGCTCGGGCGGGCCGGTTGCGGTGTCTGTGCGAAGGGACATCCACTGACGAGTTCGGCCAGCCGCTCGTCGCGGAGGGTCTGCTGGAAGCCGAAGAAGATGTTGCCGCTCGGCGCAACGACACGTGCCCCAATTTCCCGCGCTGTCGCGACGGCGACGGCGAGGTGCGGTGGGATTTCGAAGACGATCCGTCCGCGCATGTTGCTGCGCTCGACGACATCCCATGTCCGAACTGGATGCCAGGTGTCGTCGATCGCGATCTCGAACGCGTCGTAGGCGGCGAGTGCCGGCTCGTGGAGATCGGCCACGCCTGCCGTTCCGGCGTGGGTGCAGAAGAGAGTGAGAAAGCTGTCCCCGGTGATGGCGATCTGGCTCAGGCGCAGCGCTATGTCGCCGTTGACGTTTATGTATTCGGCGCGCTCATCGTAGATGCCATTCGTGACGACGCGCCAGGCTTCGAGATCTCGTTGAGGCACCCACAGGATGTCGTCATGCTCGATTAAGGAAATCGCCTCGAACAGATCCGGTTCGACGCGGTGGGAGCGAAGATATTCCGAGAGGATGCCCGAGAGCGCCTGCCCGAGGGCCGCGCCCTGCTGACCGTCGAGATCGCTGTCGTATAGGCCGAACTGATGAATGCCGATACGCGCCCCATCGGGGAGGTAGCGATAGTCGGCAGCGAGATAGGCATAGACGCAGGCGCTTGCGCAAACGGCGTTGGGCAGATCGGAGGAGCCCACCTGGGCGGAGACGATCGCGGGGATGTCGGCAATGAAGCTGCCGAGCTCCAGGCTTTCCATGAGAGAGCCGCCGGGGCTGTCGAACATGAAGAGCACGTCGCGGACATCGCCGGTGTCGGCCGCTTCGAGAGCCGCTCTCAACTTCTCGGTGTCGCCGGCGACGATCTCCCCGATTGCGGTGATGTGGAGGGTGGGCTCTCGTATCGGTCTGAAGTCGAGACGTTCAATGGAGAATTCCATTGCTGCGACGCCGCCCGGCAAGAGGGAGAGGATTAGAACGATAAACTGGATTGCACTACGCAAGAATTTCCCTCCGAGAAGGGCTCGGGTGCCAAGGATTGATCGGCTACCGCCCGAGCGGATTACTTTAACCTTTAGTGCCTGTAAGGCCGAAGGTCGACGATCACATGTCCTTCCGGCGCTGATGCTAATCTCGAAGATCGGATCAGCGTTTTGGGACGTCCAGCGGCATCGACCTGGGCCCCTTTAACCACCGCTGAGACGATGGATGGACAACTCGCCATACTTCCCTGCGTCCTCCGAGAATGCTGCGATCGCTACTGCCTGCAACCCGAGATCTCTAACAAGCTCGGACAGTTCCGCGATCGAGTCCTCCCAAGTGTCTGGGACGATAAGGAAGGCCTGAGGATGCGCGCGTGCTCGCAACGCCGCCATGGAAAGGATTTCGATGAGATACCTTCGATGGCGCTTGCTGCGGTGTGCTTTGCACTCGATTGCCGCGACAATCTTTCCATCACGCAAGACGGAGAAATCTGACGGCACCAAGCTATCCCTTGGACTTCTCACTACCTCGACATCGTTGCCGAGTTCGAGCGCTGCGGGGGGGGGGCTTGCGAAGAAACCGATAGACCTGCTCTTCGAACGCTTGGGCACGCTTGACCCGCTCATGGGCCGTGGCGCCCCGTCCTCCCCCTGCGACCTGCACATGCTCAAGCGCCTTGCGAAGGTCTCCGCGAGAGACCTCGACAGAGAAAATTTTGGCGTTATGCTCTGGGCTAAGTCGTTGGAAAAAATGAGATCTGAGAGAGTATCAGGACGCCGATCGCCCCGCTTCGGGGTCAATTTTGGGCTCTGACTCAAAGTTGATGCACCTTTTCAACTATGATGCCGCGACAAGCCGAGCCTTGAGCAGGTCGATATTCGCGCGACCATACATCTGGCGTTTCAGCGTCTTCAGGCGATTGATCTGGCCCT
>NZ_JBDOQR010000103.1:0-10256 GCF_039839315.1 Phaeobacter sp. CAU 1743
GTTTCTTCTTCATCGACTGGCGTAGCGCAGGAAAGGCGGGCTGTTTGGGCATCGGCGGGCATCCTTCAAGGTCCCGCTCAGTCTACCGCAACACGCTAAGAGCACGAGGTTTTTCAGACTTTCCCTAAATTCCAGCGCATTTGGGAAACAATAATCCAAAATATGCTCGCACTGTTGGGGAACTGGGGAATATAGGCCCGGAATCGGTGGCGCAGAGCACCTCAGCCCCCACATTGGATCCGGGCAAAGCGTGCACGCTATCAGCCTGCAACAGAATGAGATTCGACAGGATCGCGGCCGTTTCAGGAGCCGCTGCGGAATTTTCCGGGGCTTTTTCCTGTCCAACGCTTGAAGGCATCGTTGAACGAGCTGAGCCCGCGATAGCCCAGCAAATGCGCGATCTCTGCCAGAACCAGATCGCTGTGCAACAGATATTGTGTGGCCATTTCCTCGCGCAGGTTTTCCAGAATTTCGAAATAACTGGTACCCTGAGCGCCCAGCTTGCGCGACAAGGTACGGGGACTCATGCCAAGGTCCTGTGCCACGGTCTCCAGCGCCGCCGTTCCCGAGGCAAGTCGACGCGAAATGCTCTGCTCAACCTGCGATGCGATATCTCTCTCCCCGGCCGTCATGGTCTTCATCTGCGACGCGGCGCATTGCAGCAGGATACGCAACAGGATCGGGTCACCTGTCGCAAGCTCCCGCGTCAGATCATCGGTTTCGAACCGTAACAGGTTTTCCGGCGCACCAAACTGGACACGGCAGCCAAAGAACTCTTCCATCTCGGCGGCGCCGGACAAACGGTGATGGCAGAACGCCACCTGCCGCAGCCGGATACGGGTCTGGCTGGACCGGCGCAGGTTCGACAGGATCAGTGCCACGAGGAATTCCACGTATTGTCCGCTTAGCTCGATCCCCGCCGTGTCTGGAGCAGATGTCCGCACTCGGCTCTCTCCTCCGCGGATCTCGGGGCGAGTGCCTGCATCCACCGCATAGGTCCAGGTCAGCGCACCGGTTTCAGCAAGCTGGGAGCGATCGAAATGCAGGGCCTCTCCGAATAGGCGGGCGTAGTCCGACAGGTTCGACAGAAACCCCAGCACCTGCGGCGCACACAACGCCAGATACCCCAGAAGCCCGGCCTTGCGCAGATCGGTCTGCTGCCCGAACCGTAGTCCGAAGAGATCAATCTCGCTGATTTTCGCCGCATGCTGAAAGAACGATGCAATCGAACGGCTGTCGGTATAGGGCTCTTCTTGGCCAACAAGACTCTGGCCAAAAGGCACCGCACGAAAGATCTCTGCCGAAGAATGCCCAAGCTCGGCCAGCCTATGCGCGGCACATTGGACGAAAATTGCATTTTCAAGGTTCAGATGCCGGGTCATAACACAAGCCCCACTCAAAACACACTCAACACCACAGTCAGAGGGCATTGTCTTGGCCCCTGACATGGCCTCTGTGGTGCATCCGGGCAGAGCGTCCCGGCGTTTCATCCGTGCGTTGTACGCGGGTGCGCCGCTTGGCCAGGCAGCCCCACGAAACGCTGCAGGCTGCTTGTACAATATAGCCTGATTTGAATATTTCCCAACTCTGTCCAGCGGAAACCGGCCACCGCTTGGCGTCTCTTCCGGTCATCCCCCCTCACCTTTTGGATAGTACCCCAAGACCTGCGGATAGGTCTGGCCGCTTTTCGGGGCGATCAAACGCCGCGCCAGCAACATTGACGGTCGCCTGCTTGCCTGTTGGCGGGAATCGCGTCTTTATGCGCGCCATTCCAAAACAGACGGAAGGCGCGGATGACCATGGCTGCAGATAGATCGTCTCTTTTTCAGTCCGACAACTGGATCGCTGCCGAGGCGCAGGGCACGGAGTGGACTTTCTGGGCCATGTCCGGGGACACGCCCGGCGCTCGCCGCAAGGCACATCTGCCGCAGGGCAGCAACGATCCGGCCTTGTCCGAGATCCATGCCGCGCTGTGCGGCGAGCTGACTGCATCGCAACTGCCAATTGTCGCCTGTGGCACCGGCCTGGCCGCACCGCAGGCCGTCCCGACGCGCCCGGACCAGCTGCCACTGGCCCCACAAGGCAGCGCCCTGCCCCCGGAAACCGTGCTCATCACACTGCCCGGGCTGGCGCAAAAGGCGCCGCCTGCCATCATGCAGGGCGCCGAAACCTGCATCGCCGGGTTTCTGGCGCTCAATCCGTCCTGGGACGGGGTTCTTTGCCTGCCCGGCAAGACCACTCACTGGGCTCTGATCAGCGCAGATGAAGTCGTCAGTTTTCAAAGCTTCCTGACCGTAGAACTGGCCGAATCCGCCTGCGCCATGGCCGGATTGCAGGTGCAGGACTGGGCAGCTGGTGAGCTGACCGGAACCGTGGCCGACACCATGTCAAAGCCGGAACTGATGGCCGCGCGATTGGCCGAAGCCAAGGCAGCCATGCATGGCGGCAGCTGCACCCCGGAAGAGGCCACCGGGCGGATCTGGGGCGCCGTGCTGGGCGCCGAACTGGCCGCCGCCCGCCCTTACTGGCTAGGGCAAAAACTGGCGCTGATCGGTGACACGGAAACCGCCCGCCCCTATGCTGCTGCATTGGAAATGCAGGGGCTGCCGGTCACCATTGCAGACGCGGAACGCATGACTCTGGCCGGGCTGACCCGGGCCTGGCGCAGTTTCCGCAAGGCAGACGACTGATCTTCATCGACGCGCCAGCCCCCTGCCCGTTCACAAGACAGAGGGCCGAGGGCGCGGCAAGCGATCAGACCTTGTGACGGGCCCCTTTCGAGGGGGGCATTTCGGGCGGGCCAGCAAAACACTGGGCGATCTCCATCCAGCGCGTCGCGGTCGCCCCTGTCACCTCCAGCGCGGTGTCTTCGATATTGCGGACCTGCGTCACCACCTGCGCGAACTCCACCGCAGATCCGACAACCCGGTTGTCCTCTTGCGGCGTGTTCCATTCCCAGACCGCCGAAGACGGTCCGGTCAGCTGCACGAATGGCGCGGGGTCGGGCACCTCTTCTCCCCGGTTCAGGAAGGTCCAGCCATAAGTCGCAACGCCAAGATGAGCAATATTGCGGATCCGGTCCTGCTCCACCCGCTCCAGCCCCAGTAGATCAAAGACCTCCTGACCGTGCGCCCAGGTTTCCATCTGCCGTGCGGTGATCGAGGACAGCGCGCTCATGTCCGGGCCGACCCATTTCACCCGCGCCTTGGGGTCGGCCACAGCAAAGGCATCGGCGCAGGTTTCCGCGCCAGCCTTCCAAGCCTCAAATAGCGCCCGTCCCGACAACCCGTCGAGCCAGGGGAACTGGCATTGCAGGATCGTCTTGCCCGATTGCATGTCCTGCACGATCGGGCCGATGAATGCGGCAAAGGCCTCCTCCCCCTTGAGCGAGGTTTCTGCCGCCACGTTGAACAGGTGCAGGTGGCCCAGCACGTGATCGATGGTCCAGTCTTTGAACTGCGTCGGCCTGTGAAACGCCTCTTCCGGCAGATCCTCCAGTATCGCCGCCAGCGCCCGGCTTTCGGCACGAAAATCCTCTGCCTGCTGCATGGATGCCCTCCTCCCAATTGAAATTCCGCTACGTCCGGCGAGCCCTTCCACGATTGAACCGACCGAACGTTCTGTTTTACGATTCCTCAAAGGATAGGCGCATGACACAGAAAACCGAAGACCAACCCGACGTCACCGCGCCCGGCGCTGCGGGCACAACGCGGGCCGAAACGCGGGCAGACAAGACCCGGCAGCGGATTTTCGATGCGGTCACGGACTGTCTGGACCAGTCGGGATACGCGGAAACCTCGATCAACCGGGTACAGACCGCCGCTGGTGTGTCGCGCGGGGCGCTGACCCATCACTTTCCTTCGAAAGAGGCGATGATGGTGCGCACGCTGGAACATCTTCTGGCGCCGGTGCGCGGCCCGGAACAGGCGAGCGAAAGCGGCCATATGCTGCGCAAGGGCGGCGCGGCACAGGATTTGCCCGCCGAGCTGCACCGTCTGTGGGCCCGGGTGATCAACACCCGCGAAGGGCGCGCGGTGATGGAAATCCTCGTCGCCTCGCGCACGGATGAAACCCTGCGCACGCGCATCACCCCCTCGCTCTGGGATTATAACGACGCCTTCAACCGCAATATCGCGAACCTTTACACCGCCTCCTCGGGCGAGGATCTGGCGCTGCTCTGGTCGATCTGCCGTAGTTTCATGCGCGGGCTGCACAGTCAGGCACCCTATGAACGCGACCCCGAGATCATCACCAAGATGGTCGATCTGTTCGCCCGTATTATGTCGCCGCATCTGGCGACCCGCCCCGGTCCCAAGGAGTAAACCGCATGCAAAGCCCCTTTGACACCGAAGAGCGCCGTGCCTTCCGCGAGAGCCTGCGGAGCTTTGTGGCGCAGGAAATCACTCCCTTCTGCGATGACTGGGACGAAGCCGGGGAAATCCCCTGGGAGCTGCACCAGAAAACCGGGGCGCTGGGCGTCTGGGGCTTTGGCATCGACGAGAAATACGGCGGGCTTGGCTTTGACGACTGCTTCATGCGTGCCGCCTACAGCGAGGAAATCGCCCGCTGCGGCGCGGGCGGTGTCGCGGCGGCCATGGGTGGGCGTCAGATCTCGCTTGATCCCATTGCCCGGCTGGCCAGCGAAGAAATCAAGATGCAGGTGCTGCCGGAGGTGATCGCGGGGCGCAAAGGGTCTTCGCTTGCGGTGACGGAGCCGGGCGGCGGATCGGACGTCGCCAATATCACCACCACGGCGCGGCGGGATGGCAATCACTGGGTGCTGAGCGGCAGCAAGACCTTCATCACCGGCGGCATGACGTCGGAGTATTTCGTCATTCCTGCCCGCACTGGTGGGCCGGGGCTGGAGGGGATTTCGCTGTTCTTTGTCGAAGCAGACACCCCGGGGTTCACCCGCAGCGCGCTGAGCCGGAAAATGGGCTGGTGGTGCTCGGATCAGGCAACGCTGTTCCTCGATGACGTCCGCCTGCCCGCCGACCGGATGATGGGGCCGGAAAATCATGGCTTTCTGGCGGTGATGGAGAATTTCAACCTCGAACGGGTCGGGCTGATCGCCGGCATGCTGGGCATGATGAAAACCTGCCTTGAGGACAGTATCGCCTGGGCACAGGAGCGGCAGACCTTTGGCAAGCCGCTGATCCGCCATCAGGTGATCCGCCACAAGATCGCCGATATCTCGGCCCGGATCGACGCGGTAGAGGCCACGCTCAACACGATCTGCTGGCAGGTGAACGAAGGGCGGATGCCGGTGGCCGAAATCTGCAAGGCGAAGGTGTTCACCTCCAAAGCCTGCGAGTTCTGCGCCTCCGAAGCGATGCAGATACTCGGTGGTGCGGGCTATCTGCGCGGCAACCGGATCGAACGTATCTACCGAGAGGTCAAGGTGATGGCCATCGGCGGCGGCTCCGAAGAGATCATGCGCGATCTGGCAGTGCGGCAGATGGGGCTGTAACCGCGCAGCGGCGCGTCAAACCGCCGAGGAAAAGCTGCGCTCAGCTGCCTCGAAATTACGGGTCAGCGGCGCCGTCAACGGCGATTGCGCCGAATAATAGGCCCCGACCCGGCACAGTTGCACCGCGAAATCAGGGTGCACGCCCGCATCATCGTATTTGCGCACCCGCTCCTTGCGTAGCCAGCCGCGGCGTTTAACCTCCTGCTCGATCAGCTTCAGGCGCTGTACGCAATGCAGCGTCGTGTAGACTGACAAGTAATCCATGTAATCGGCAATGTCGTGGCCACAGCCGGTATCGAAATTCTCGATCACGATATCGGCCATCACATCGGGGGCGATTGGCCAGGTTTCATCGGCAATCAGCCAGGCCAGATCCTCGGCCCCGTGGCGTAGACCGGCGTATTCGAAATCGAACCAGCGCAGGTATCCGTCGTCTCCGATGGCGGCATTGCCCGACCGGCAATCCCATTTCAGGAACTGCACACCGGGGTGATCCATCCGCTCTGCCACAGCCGCCATATCGAACTGGCGGGAGATGCCCACCGAATAGGGCTCCATCGCGGTCACCGAACCGACAAAAGAGGTGACCCAATCCGTGTTCGATCCCAGATGCGGCAGCATTTCCGCCAGGTTGGTTTGCCGCCCGGCGGCCTGGATCCGGAAGATCGCCGCCACCGCCTCGGCGGCCAGTTCGACCTGATCCTCCGGGTCCTGTTCCATGATCTCTGCATTCAGACGCATCTCGCCGGTGTCGGATTGGAACATCACATCATCGCTGACCCCCAGAACCTGCGGAATATCGTCACAATGGGGCGCTAGTTCCTCAAGTACATGCGCCTCTAAGTGGGTGCGGCGGAAATCGGGCCGCAGCGTGGCAATCACGTTGTTATCTGGATAATGCAGCCGCAAGGATGAGCGTGAATTGCCTCCCGGTGCAGAAATCCGTTCGGGGGCCGCGCCCAGAACCATCTCAGCCTTGGCCGAGATATAGGCCTTGCGATCCTCAAAACTGCCGTCCGCCACGTCTGTCCCTCTTCACCTCAGCCTCTTTGCTCCTGTCCTGACAGCAGAAAACGGCGGTTTTCGGGACAAACAAGGGCAAAGGCCCGGAAAACGGACCGATTCGGGCGCCACTCGCTATGATTGAACGTTTCAATCACTTCATTCGCAGAACAATAAGAGCCCTCAGGATGGCTTTGTTTCCTGAAATATCTGATGCACGCGCGAATTTGACTAAAATGAGACGAAAATTTGTTCCACCCCAGCGTGTTTCATATGTTCACCATTGAGCGGCACGCCTCCCATTTTGCGCCTGCCGAAACGCATCATTTCAGATCGTAGGGGTGACAGTATGACTTGGGGACATTTTTCGCACAAAGGCTGGTCCGGTTGGGGAAAAAGCAGCGGCAAGGACGCCTGCGGCAGCAACAGCTACCACAATGGCGGCGTGCGCGGCGAACACTTCGCGCGCTGGTATGACGGACATCTGTCCGAACGGTTTGGCCACGGCGGCAAAGGCCATAAAAACTGGTGGGACCGCGACGAAAAGGACGATCACGGCACGGGCGGCAGCAAGGGGACCGGTGGCAGCAAGGGCTCCGGCGGAACCAAAGGCTTTGGCGGCACCCGGGGATCGGGTGGCAAGGACGGCTGCGGCACGGGAGAAGGCACAGGTCGCGGATCAGGCGGCGGCACCGGTGGCGGCTCGAAAGGCCATCACGGCGGCAAGGACTGGTGGAACCACGGTGGCAAGAACTGGTGGGACCATGGTCGCAACGAAGAGGATGATTGCGCGTCCGATGGCTCTGGCGGAACCCGCGGCTCTGGCGGAACGCATGGTTCTGGTGGCACCCACGGTTCTGGCGGGACTCACGGTTCCGGCGGAACCGGCGGATGGGGCAGCGGTGGCCATTGCGGCTCCGGAGGCACGGGCGGAACCGGCGGCACCGGCGGTACAGACGGCGGCGGCGGCGATAACACCGACGATGGCAAGACCACCATCACTTTCACCCTGGGCGAAGAAGGCGGCAGCCAGGTGGACGTGTCCGTTACGCAGACGCCCGGCGGTGAGCTGTTCGTGAAACTGGATCCAACCACCTTTGACGGCCAGGAGGCTGATCTCGACGGCATGTTCTTCAACCTGAGCGACGACGGCCGCACCGATGCACTGCACTTCTACCCGGATGAAAACGCGTTGCCGGTGACCGGCCACAGTGCATCCGCCAATTCTGAGAACACGCTGGATAACGGCGCCACTGTCTCCGAAAACTATGACGCCCACGTGCAATTCGGACAGGTGCCGGACAGCACCGAAGGTACCGTCAACAACCTCAACTTCACCCTGTGGTCCGAAGATGGCGCGCTGACGCTGCAGGATCTGGACCTCACCAATGTGTCGATTGTGGTCAACAGCGACGGTCGGGATCCGCAGGAGCTGCACGGTGGTCTGACTGATGAAGCGCAGGCGCAGGTCGAAACCGACCCGGCAGCGGTGAATGGCATGACGCTGAACAGCTGGTCCGAAACGCTTCCGGTCGCCTTTGGCCAACCCGCAACCGAACCGGATGTCATGTCTCTCATGACCCTACCGCCGGAGGATGACATGATGCCGGAAGACCCGGCTGACACGGAAGACGACATGATGGCCGAGGCTGTCTGAGGCCACGCTGCCTCACAATGAACCGAGAAGACATTGACCGGAGGCCCCCAAACGGGGGCCTCCGGCGATTTTTAGGAGCAGCATTGCCGAGCCCCTTCGACGATCAACCGTTCACCGAAAAAGGAGGGTGCATCCCGCTGATGCATAAACCTTTCTTTAGGAAGAAAGGTTACACACCCCGCAGACGGATCCTCAGGAGGTGCAGCGGTGAAACAGGAAAAATGTCAGGCCTGCCGGAATGGCGCAAAGTTCGACCTGCCCATCACCATGGCGTTCCAGCCCATGGTCGCCCTTGGCGCGGAAAAGATCTTTGCCTACGAGGCGCTGCTGCGAGGCAAGGACGGCGCTGGTCCGCGCGAAGTGTTCTCGCACGTCACTTCTGATACGCTTTACGCCTTTGACCAGAAGTGCCGCACCACCTCGATCGAACTGGCAGCAAAGCTGAACCTTGCGGAAACTGGCGCGCTCCTGTCGATGAACTTCCTGCCCAATGCGGTTTACGATCCAAAGGCCTGCATCCGGCTGACGCTTGAGACGGCGAAACGCACTGGATTTCCGGTGGAGCAGATCATGTTTGAGTTCACCGAAACCGAACGGGTGAACACGGACAAGCTGATCGAAATCCTGACCACCTATCGCCGCCTTGGCTTCAAGACCTCCATCGATGATTTCGGCGCCGGCTATTCCGGCCTGAAACTGCTGACGATGTTCCAGCCGGATGTGGTGAAACTGGACGCCGGGCTGATCCGCAATATCGATGTCTCATCGGCTAAACAGACGATTGTTCGCAACACCATCAGGATGCTTGAGGAAATGGGTATCCTGATCGTCTGCGAAGGGATTGAAACCCAAGGCGAATACGATGCGCTATATGATCTGGGTGTGGACCTGATGCAGGGCTATTTCTTCGCCAAACCAGGGTTTGAGTCTCTCCCGGCCCCGCTGTGGCCGACCCACAGCGGCGTATCCATGGAGCAAAGCGTGCTACGCTGAGGCACACGCCACAAGTTACCGTGACGTCATCCACTTTTTGAGCGAATTCTCCCACCTCCGCCCGCTCCTATTTGATCCTGGTCACGTTCCACGCGTACGCCCGGCCTTAGAATTGCGCTGTATTTACGGGCACGGTGAAGGAGGTTTCCCATGTATCAACTGACCGAAGACGGCGACTGGACCAACGATTTTGACTACACTCAGACGAACGTCGCAGACATCCAACCCGGTCACAGCGTCAGCGGTACCGTAGGCGGCGCCGATGCGGGCGATCTGATCCGGGTCTCACTGGCCTATGATCAGCCCTACACGTTTACTCTGGAGGGCGACGGGGTTTCCTTTGAGATGCTGGATGACGGCACCGATGCCGGGGCAACAATCGACGGCAACACGATGACCTACACGGCCGAGCACCCCTCGGACTATTATAACATCCGCGTCACTGGCAGCGGCAGCTACACCGTCACCATGCAGGGCCTTCCTGCGGATTATCTGGAGGACGAGGACGCAGGCGACATGAGCGGCGCGCCAACCCTTGAGATCGGATCCAGCATAACGGGCGTCATCAATGGCAGCGCCCGCACCGGAGAGACCGACTACTATGCCTTCCACGCGATTGGCGGAATGGATTACGGATTCTCCATGGCGCAGGCCGACTCGCCTTTTGGGGCCACGTCCGGCGGCTGGCTGGAAATCCTCGACGCGGATGGAGAGCCGGTCGACGGTGTGTCCGGCGGCGCCAGCGCCTGGGACGGATCAGTGAAGACCTTCTCGCCAGAGCTTTCCGGCACCTACTACCTCGCTGCCTGGACCTATTTCGGCTACTCCGGCGCCTATACGATCAGCAGCTATACGGACGCCGCACCAACCAACTTGGCCAGCCTCGGCACGATTTCCGCATCCGAAACCGGCGGCTCCGCAACGGTTACCCTGCGCGTTGATATCGCCGAGGCCCCGGAAAGCGATATCACGGGCACCGTATCGGTCACCGCAGTGGACGCGGATTACTCTAAGAGTCTGATTCAAAACTTTTCGAGTGAATTCATTGTCTTGCGAGCATCCGCGTGACGCGGCGGATGTGTGCGATTGTGACCCAAGCTGCCGCGCTGGCGATGGATTTTTCCCAATCCTTCG
>NZ_JBDOQR010000104.1:0-9530 GCF_039839315.1 Phaeobacter sp. CAU 1743
GTGTTCGCGATACAGCCGAACACCGCGCTCGCGAAACTCGGCTGTGTACTTCGGGGTGTGCTTCTTCTGGTCCATAGGGTTCATCCTTTGAGAGTTTTACTCTCCGGTAAACCCGGGGCGGTTCATCGACGACCTGATGCCGTGGGCCTACGCCCACCAGATTGAAGGCTCATAAGGATCTCGTCTCGTAGTCCCTGACGAGCTCCCGACAGCCATCCGCTTCAACCCTCCGCGACACCGCGAAAGCAAAAAAAACAATGGGGCGTGGCCGCCGCTTACGTACATCGAGTTCTTCGAGCAGCCAATCGGCGTCGAACGCCTTGTCGGCCAAGAGAGCACCGGAGACTGTGCCGAATTTTGTGCGTGACGCGTCTTCTTACGCCATCGGGAAGCGGTCTTCGAACATGATGGCGAGCTGCGATCTGACAGCGTGCCATTCGCGGACCGAACGCTTCCACTCGGTGGATGTAGCATTGAGCGCCAGATAGATCAATTTCGCCGCTGCTTCGTCGCTTGGAAAGTGGCCTCGGGTTCTGACGGCTCGGCGGATCTTCGAGTTCAAGGCCTCAATGGCATTCGTGGTGTAGATCAGTCTGCGGACCTCAGGTGGGTAGTCGAGGAACGGGATGACCTCGTTCCAAGCACGCCGCCAACTTGGTGCGATAGCCGGATACCGCCTGGCCAGATCGCTGTCCTCGAACTCAGCCAGAGCCAGTTCTGCCGCTTCGGCGTCCACGGCCGTGTAGATCGCCTTGAGAGCGGCGGCGACGGCCTTGCGGTCCTTGTAGCTGGCAAAGCTCATGGAATGGCGCAGCAGATGGACGATGCATATGTGGACAGCCTCCCGCTTACAAGACATCTCGGTAAATATGGACTGATCGCTTGCTTTCATATGTCCGGCCTTTGAAGTGCGATCTCGACTAATCGCTGGCCAAGATGGTTTCCGCTGCTCAAGTTCCAAACAAGTCTGCGGCATATATTTGCCATTGCATCGTATGGAATGCCGTGAGCCCGGATCGATCAAATCCATCTACCGTTGTCTTGCAAGTTCAATTTCAGCCCGGCAGCAAGAGTATTACGTGCTTCGGCTGAACCTTGTTACGCCCTTACATCTTGATAGGCGCTGCGTGGCTCGTACGATTGCCCCGACACCATCAGTTTCCAGGCAATTCGGGCGATTTTATTGGCAACAGCTACTGCCACGAGCTTGGGCGGCTTCCGGCTCAGCATATCCAGAAGCCAAGGGCTTGCATACTTGCTTCGCCCGGTGCGGACATGCCGTAACAGCGCCGTCGCACCTGCGACAAGCACGCTTCTCAAAGCTTCGTCGCCAGCCCGCGTAATCTTTCCGGTTCGCGTTTTGCCGCCTGTTGAATGATCCCTCGGTGTGAGCCCCATCCATGCTGCAAATTGTCGTGCGGATGCGAACAGCTCGGGAGCGGGCGTTTTCATGGTGAGTAGCGAGGCGCCGATCAGGCCAACGCCCGGGATCTCAGCCAGACGGCGTGCGCGTTCGTCTGCACGGTGCCACTGCGAGAGTTGCGCTTCGGTTTCGGCGATCTCTTCTGCCAGCTGCCGGTAGATTTTTCCCTGCGTCGCAAACAGCGCCCGGGCAAGTTCAGGGACGGAGTGATCGACAGAGACCCGATCGAGAAGTTTCTCGATCCTACAGATACCCTGGGCAGCAACAACGCCAAATTCGGCCGCGTAACCGCGAATGGAATTTGCCACCTGCGTCCGCATTCGGATCAGGCGTTCGCGCACTCCGACCAGCATCAGAGCTGCCTGCTGTTCCGGTGTCTTTATTGGCACGAATCTCATCGTAGGCCGACTCATCGCCTCACAAATGGCCTCCGCATCTGCGGCATCGTTCTTTCCGCGCTTGACGTAAGGTTTAACCAATTGCGGCGCGATCAGTTTGACATCATGGCCATAGGAGGTCAGCAGCCGCGCCAAGTGGTGGGACGCCCCACAGGCTTCGAGCGCCACCCTGGTCGGCGGCATTTTTTGGAAGTACATCATCATATCCGTTCGCCGCAACTTTTTGCGCAGCACCGGCTTCTCGGCGGTGTTCACGCCGTGAAGCTGAAAGACGTGCTTTGACGTGTCGATCCCAACTCGAATTAGTTTTTCCATGGACGGTCTCCCTCATGTGGTCCTTGATAACCTCATTGTGGCACATTGTGGTGCCGTGGGGAGGCTGTCCACACCAACAGGTCTGAATCCGCGTTTGGGGAAAGGCCGCCTCGATGGCCTGGGGGAACCCCTTCAGCCCGTCCACGACAGCGATCAGGATGTCCTGGACGCCGCGATTGCGCAGGTCGCTGAGAACCTTGGCCCAGAACTTCGCGCCCTCATTGGCCTGAAACCACAGGCCCAGAACGTCCCGCGTGCCGTCGGGCAGCACCGCGAGCGCCACGAAGACCGCCTTGTTCGAGACCGCCCCATCGCTGCGGATATTGATCCGGATCGCGTCCATGAAGACGATCGGATAACAGGGTTCGAGGGGGCGGTTCTGCCAAGCGGTAACTTCCTCCATCACCGCGTCGGTGATCGCGGAAATCAGGCTGGGCGAGGCCTCTACGCCGTAGATTTCCTCGATATGGCCCTGGATTTCGCGGGTGGTCATGCCGCGGGCATACATGCTGACGATCTTGCGGTCGAACTCGGGGAAGCGCCGCTGATATTTGGCGATCAGCAGCGGATCGAAGGTGCCGTTCCGGTCGCGGGGGATGTCCAGAACCACCTTGCCGCTGTCGGTGGTCACCGTCTTCTGGCTGCTGCCATTGCGCCGATTGGGGGCCTGGTTCTGGCCCTCGGGCGCATCCTCTGCGCGCTCTTCATTGAGATGAACGTCCAGCTCCGTGCTCAGCGCACGCTCCGCCAGCGCCTTGGTCAGTTCCGCCAGGATGCCAGTCTTGCCAAACAGGGGGCATCCACACACGACAGCCTGTCGGCGGCTTTCAAGAATCTGGAAAAATCCACCCAGGCGGACCTCACCGACCGCGTCGATACCCTGTACCGCCATTACGGCATGACGCCGACGCGCAACAACAAGGGCGTTGCGCATGAGAACGGCTCCATCGAAAGCCCCAATGGTCATCTGAAGCGCGCCATCGAGGACGCGCTGGTCATGCGCGGCTCGCGCGACTTCGAAAACCTGACGGCCTACCGGCGCTTCATCGACGAGATCGTGGGCCGGATCAACGCCCGCAATGCCAAGCGTATCGACGTGGAGCGCGCCAGCCTCAAGCCTTTACCCGCCCGGCGCACAACGGATTACGAGGAGGTCACACTGCGCGTCACCTCCTCCGGTGGTTTCACCTTGCGCAAGGTGTTCTACACCGTACCATCTCGGCTGATCGGACATCAGCTACGGGTTCGGCTCTACGATGACTGGCTGGAGCTGTTCCTCGGGGGCAGCTCCCTGATGACGCTGCCGCGCGGTCGGGCATCGAGCAGCGGAAGCCATGGGCACGTGGTCAATTACCGCCATGTCATCCATTCCCTGCGCAAGAAGCCCATGGCACTCATGGGGCTGGTCTACCGGGATCACCAAGGATCAGGCCGAGACCAGCGTGCTCTTCGAACTCATCAGCGCGAGATACGAACGGCGCTCCATGTTGATCACCGCCAACCAGCCCTTCGGAGAATGGAATACGATCTTTCCTGAACCGGCCATGACACTGGCCGCCGTCGACAGGCTCGTTCACCATGCCACCATCTTCGAGATGAATGTCGAAAGCTACCGGCGCAGAGCTGCCAAAAAGGCAAAGGGGCCGGGACGGCCTGCTCAAAGAGCTACACCGGCCAACGTCAAAGCTGATTGACGCGCCGCGACAATCAAAAACACAAACCACTTGATCGCGGCTGAAAAGACCGTCATCGTAACTCTCGTCGCGACCAAGGAGTCTCATCCTGATTGACGCGCTCTTCTCATCCTGATTGTCGCGCTACAGGCAACACTGGGAGATCGAGTGACGGCGGTGCGGGCGGGGCTTCAATTCCACACCGTATGTGCCCGATGATGGCAGTTGTCCCCTTATCGAGTATGACGTGCTTCCCGCAAACTGATGTATCGCGCACCAAGCGGACCGGGAACTCCCCGATATTGAACTGACCTTTAGGTTGCTAGGGGCGCAAACAAGTCCTGCAATGTGGCCTCATCGAGCAGCGTCTCTGACGCCCCGCCTTCCTTATCGAACAGAGCGTCCGCCAGCGCCTGTTTGCGGGCCTGCATGTCGAGGATCTTTTCCTCAACCGTTCCGGCTGCCACAAGGCGATGGACGAAGACAGGCTTATCCTGACCAATGCGATGTGCGCGGTCCATGGCTTGGCGTTCCACCGCAGGGTTCCACCAGGGATCGTATAGAATCACCGTGTCAGCCTCGGTGAGCGTAAGGCCTACGCCCCCGGCCTTCAGGCTGAGCAGGAAGACCGAGGCATCGCCTTGGGAGAACGCCTCAAGCACCTCCGACCTATTTGTCGTCGAGCCGGTCAGCGTCAGAGACTTGACCCCGTCTTGGTTCAGATCGTCCTCGATCAGGCGCAGCATCTCAACGAACTGCGAGAACACCAATACACGCCGACCTTCAGCCACGAGTTCCGACAGCAGAGCCCGCAGCCGTTCGCGTTTCGCGCTATCAGACACGTTTTTGGCCGCCTTCGTTTTCACAAGGCTTGGATCGCAGCAAACCTGCCGCAGTTTGAGCAAGGCATCGAGCACCGTGATCCGCGCCCTTGCCAGGCCCCGATCGGCGATCGCCTTGCGGACCCGTTCGTCCATCGCGCTCCGCACGGCCTCATAGAGCGCCTGTTGTGACTTCGGTAGGTCCACACGCTCGAGAATTTCGGTTTTCGGGGGCAGTTCCGCGGCCACCTCTTCCTTGGTTCGCCGCAACAAGAATGGCCGCAGCCGGCGGTTCAGCCGCGCCTGTGCGGCCGCATCCCCATGCTTCTCGATTGGCGTGCGGAACAGCGACGTGAACTTCTTACGATCACCCAGCAGGCCAGGGTTGACCCAGTCGATCAGGGTCCAGAGATCCTGCAGGGAGTTTTCCAGCGGCGTTCCGGTCAGCGCAACACGGCCAGTCGCAGGGATATCTCGCAGGCTTTTTGCCATTTGAGACGCGGGGTTCTTTAGCGTTTGTGCCTCGTCGAGAATAATCAGGGGCCACAGTTGATCTGCCAGCCAATCGGCATCACGGGCCAAGAGCGGATAGGTCGTTATTACGAGGTCAGCCTCTAACGCCTCTTCCCGGCGGTTGGCGCGATCCGGGCCATGCAAAACTACCAATTGCAGATCGGGCGCGAACTGAGCCGCTTGGCTTTGCCAGCCGTGCAAGAGGCTCGTGGGCACAATCAAAAGGGCGGGTCCTGCTGCCCCAGCTTCGCGGCGGGCCTGCAGCAACGCCAGCGTCTGGATTGTTTTGCCCAACCCCATATCGTCTGCAAGGACTGCGCCAAACCCGGCCTGCAGCAGGGTACCCATCCACGCAGCCCCAAAGGCCTGGTAGTCGCGCAGGTCTGCGTTCAGGCCAGCGGGGGGATCAAAGGCCTCGGCCTTTGACAGGGCGTCCAGGCTGCGCGCCAGGGGCACGATACCGGCCTTGTCGGAAAACGTGACGCTGCTCCCTGCAAGTGCTTCCTCTGCCAGGCGAGCGACTGTGGCATCCGATGGATGCAGGGCTCCGAGTTCTGCGTGGTAGCTGAGCACCAGATGCAGCAGAGGCGCCAAGGGGCTCAGGTCGACACCAGCGTAGCGACCTTTTCCGAGGTCCAGGTAGGACGGTGTCGTTTCCTGGTATTCCTGCAGCTCTTCTACGCTTGGGACGTCGTCCCAGTCTTCACGGAACTGACGCAGGAACGCCGTGACGAGCGGTGCCACGTCATACGCTTTACCGTTCACCTCGGCTTGGAAGCCCAGCGAGAACCAGTCATTGCCCTGAAAAGCCTCACCGGCCGCGCGCTCGGTTTGCACCGCCAAGTCCGCCGGGGTCTCGTCCACCTTGAAGGGCCAGCGGTTTGTGACCTCCACCTCCCAGCCCTCTGCTTTCAGTTGCGGCGCGACCCGGAATGCGAAATCAAGCGCGTCCCGCTCACGGCAGATCTCCAGCGTGTGCATGCTGAGTTCACCGTCAGCGAAGGCGTAGTCGCGCTTGTCGAGGCGATCTGTCGCCCAGTGCATTTCCAACTCACCGATTGGAATGGCACCGGCGTGCAGCACGCGGCAATCACAGGCGCGTTCCCACTCACGGTCGCGCGGTAGCGTGATCAACTCGTCATCTTTAAACAAGACCGGATCAGGATCCTCACCTCGGACTTCCTGTCCGTCGTACACAAACGACAGGTCGACTGTGGGAAGCTGGATAGTCTCTGCCCAGCGATCTGGCCCATCAAGCGCAGCCTCACGTCCGAGAACCAGTTTGGCCACGCGACGTTCGGCCTCTCTCTGGATCGTTTTGATCGCTCGCGGCTTTGGCAGCGGCAGACCAGCCATTTCGGCCGGGAGTGCCGCGCTCAGCGCCTTGGCCTGATGCGGCGCAATCTCGGGGCTCGCTTCGACAATGGCCAAGGCGTCCGAGGTGAGCGCCGTGGCAATTTCACCAATCAGGCTGGCAGTCTCATCCACCCAGATGGAGGCGCCTTGGGCGCTGTAAAGCTGAAGCGGCGCTCCGGTTGAATTGGAGAACGTGAGCTTCTGGGTCCCATCCGGCAACACGGCCCAGGTCAGGCCCAGCTCTGGCCGGTCCTCCGACCAGGTCAACACCGCATCTGGGTCGTTGTCCGACAGAAGCCGCCCCGTTTCAGCAATCTTGCGAAGAAGATCGACGATCTCGGGGCCTGTGGGTCTGAAAACGTCAGGATAAGTCGCCCCATAGTCGTAGCCGTGGCGCTGTTGCCATAGTCCGGCTTTGCCCAACGCCGCCAATAAATCCTTGTCGATGGGGCGAATGAACTTTGCAGGTGCGATGCCGCGCAAAGCGTTGTATGCGTCGTAGCGAGGCATGGATTTGTTAAACCCAGTACCGGCAGCGTTTATGCGCCCCTTGAACGTAGCGATGGCAAGCTGCTCCCGCCAAGGCGTCAGGACATATAGCAAGCGATCCTTGATGGTCGCGGGGTATGCATCCGGGTCAAGTTCGACTTCTTCCGGCACCAACGTTGTCTTCTCAACGCGGTGCAGCCACTGGACAACGGAGGGGGCTAGCTTCGGGGTTGCCTGCGCTGGTTTTGTGGTGGGCTTGGTATCTTGGAACCGACCTGAGGCGATAAGAACTGCCGCCACATGTTTGCAATTCACGTTCATCGGGCAAGAGCACACACCCGCAATGCCGCCGTGCCTAAAGCCGATGAATTGTTTGTAGCGCTTACCACGGCCATTTGAGACCTGCGACAGGATAGACCCGTCATTATCGACCTCGCATTTTACCACCAGCCCTTGGGCCGCATAGTGGCGGCCTCGTTCGAGGGTCGCATCGTCAAAGGCGTCTTCAAATCGGATATTCATGCATTGAGCATATACGCTCCCTGAAAATATGAAAACAGGCTCGCGTCGCAGAATGGAGATGAAACCAAGGCACCTAGGAGACATGGCGCCCCCCGACTTCATGGCTACGAGCCGCGCTAGGTCGAGCGAATGACCGCTTGTTTCGCTCTGAGGCGAACCTTTCGCACCCGCAGCGAAGGACCGGAATCCGCCCTGCCTGTCGAATGCTGCGGCGCCGCGATTCATCCGCGCCATCCACCCCTGGGACCACTTTGAAGTCGTAATTTCATGAGATCATAGTTCTCCAGTAATTGTACAGAGCACAGGAGGGGCCGCCGGGGCGGCAAGGTGGGCCATAGGGGCCCGCAAAGACACCGCATGGCGCGGTGCAAAGGGGGCTAAACGAGACATCGGAACTGAATAAGCTGATGACGCCGGGTCATCACGAGCGGAACGGATTACGCGACTACCGGGTGTCGCCGAATTTGATTTTCGACATTGAACTGATGCGGGTCTTGCATCATGCGGCCCCACTACTTACGCTTGCCTCTCACAAACGTTTCACAAAATGGTGGTTCCGACCTCCATGAGACAGGAACACAATTGTTTCTTTTCAGCGCGTTACGGCGAGAGGGAAAACTTAGGTCCGTTCCCTACCGCCGGAGCCAATTTTCACGTAAGTGTCTGATCTCAGTAACTTTCCCCTTCGGGGGTTCGTTACTGTGACACCAGACTGTGACACCGCTGCGGCGGTGTTTTCGGGTCGGTCTCCTTTCTGGAGCCCGAAAATGACCTCCCTCCCCCATCTGACCTGCCGAGACGGCGTCTATTACTGGCGACGCAAAGTCCGGCCTCAATCCACAAGAATCGCAGACCTTAGGGTCTCGTTGCGCACCACAGACCGCGTCAGGGCGACTATATTATCCCGTGTGTTGAGCGCAGAGAGTGAGCCGATCATGGCAGCCTTGGAACAGGATAGGATCACGCTGGAAGAAGCCCGGCGGTATTTGCAGCACGTGGTGAAAACCCACGTCACGGCACAGAATGATCTGCGACAAGACCTCCGCTTCCGCTACGGGTCACCGCCCTGCGAGCTGGAGCGACAGATCACCTCCAGTACGACTGAAACCTGGGACATTCTGGCGGAGCAGGGAATCGGGGCCACGATATCCGAGCAGGTCGAGCACGATATGATCGCTAAAGGCCGCAGTCGGGCCGAGGTGGCCATGCTCCGGCTGGTCCTCGACGGTTACGCCCGACCTATGTTGCGTTGCCATGTCGGCGCAGATCGCAGGGCCGCCGAATTCGAGATGGTTAACGGGCGTCGGATCAACGGAGACCGTGAAGCCGTCCAACTGCTCGAGCTTTTCATTGAGGGCATGCGCGCGGCCAACGCCACGGTGGCCACCCCGCCCGCTCGGGCGCTGGCGTCAGACGTTGTGGACCAGTTCGATCCGGTCCAAGGCACATTCTCGCAAGACGATGAGCAAAGGGAAGCACCGAGTTCGCCTGATCCCGTAACCGCGTCGACAGTGATCGATGCTCAGGCAAACAAAACCCGCGCAGTGATCCATGAAATCATGCCGGCTGAACAGGACGACTCCGAGCTCGATCCGTCGTAAGCGCCGTCCCGTTCCCATTGATTTCATAGATTCCGTTCCGCGCCGAATTTTCCGACATGTTTCCCATCACAGTGGAGGCGAACATGGCAGATGGTATTGGCTTTGTGGGGCAGTGCGCAGTTGTCGAACGGCGTCGGGGGCACCGGCGTTGGCCGGATGATGTGAAGGCGCGGATTGTGGCCGAGAGTTTTCAGCCGGGCGCGCGGGTCGTCGATGTTGCCAGACGGCATGACATCATTCCGCACCAGCTTTCGGATTGGCGCCGTCTGGCGCGGCCCATAGCGGTCATTACTCAAGGAAAGTCTGAAAAACCTCGTGCTCTGAGCGGGTTGCGGTAGACTGAGCGGGACCTTGAAGGATGCCCGCCGATGCCCAAACAGCCCGCCTTTCCTGCGCTACGCCAGTCAATGAAGAAGAAA
>NZ_JBDOQR010000105.1:0-9519 GCF_039839315.1 Phaeobacter sp. CAU 1743
GGCCGCATTGGAAAAACACCGCGACCCACAAAATGATGCGCTGGTTGACCCGTTGGATCAAGCCGCATAACCATGAAATCCGCAGCGTCGCCCGAAACGCTTTTCAACATCGTTCGGGACATTCCCTTGCTGTTGGGGGCCTTCGTTTTCCAGGCTCTTGGGTACGCGCCGTGCGCAATGTGCATCTGGCAACGCTACCCACACGCAATCGCCATTGGAATGGGCGCTCTGTTGCTCTTTGCTCTGCCGATTTTGCCAATCCTGATAATCGGTGCCCTGTCGGCACTCAGCACATCCGCGTTGGGAGTGTTTCATACCGGTGTCGAGCGCGGCTGGTGGGAGGGACCGACTTCTTGCACGGGATCCGGCCTCGATGTTTCCCAAATGTCGGTATCGGAATTGCTGCCCTCTGCCAGTTCAAATGCGTCCAATCTTGTTCTGTGCAGTGAGGTTGTCTGGGAATTTCTGACGTTGTCCATGGCGAGTTGGAACGCGATCCTAAGCGGTGTCCTTGCTTGCCTCTGGTTGGTCGCGATCGCAAGACATCAAAAGGTTCGGTGGCATGGGGTCGCGGACGTTTCTTGAATCGTCCCGCATTCATCGAAAACAAACAAAGGGCTTCGCTTCATGGTTACAAGACGACACTTCCTTGCACTTTCCGGCTCGCTGTTTTCAGCTTCTCTGAGTTCGCCAGCATTCGCTAAGACCTGGCCGTCAACAGCCGAAAAAGCAGCTTGGGATGCGCAGATCACGCCCGCCAACTATGACCCGGCAACAACCAACCCATGGGGGCTGCATCCCAGGCTGCTGCCGCAACGCGTTTTGGCGAATGACGGTTTGCGCCCGGGTGACATTCACGTCGATGCGATCGCGCGCTATCTGTACCATATCGAGGAAGGTGGCACCGCGATGCGATACGGGGTGGCGATTGCCAAGGGCGATCTCTATGAACCCGGCACCTATACGATCCGCCGAAAGGTCGAATGGCCGCACTGGACGCCAACGCAGTCAATGATCGAACGCGATCCGGAGGCTTACGAGCGGTTTGCCGACGGTATGGAGCCCGGCCCCAACAATGCCTTGGGCAGCAGGGCTTTGTATCTATTCGTCGGAGATCGGGATACGTACCTTCGAATTCACGGAACGCCGAGCCCTCGCAGCATTGGCGGCCGGGCCAGTTCGGGATGCGTGCGCATGGTGATGGCCCACATCAATGATCTCTATCCGAATGTCGCTGTCGGATCGACGGCGTTCCTTTACTCGGCCGAAGACAGCGTTACCGCTCGAAGCTAACCTATTGCATCTTTGGCTCACACGCCGAGGACTGCGTCGTGCAGGGACATCTTCCAATGAATTGTTGGACGAACACTCACGGCTGTGTCGCAAGTGAACTTTCGAACTGTGCGATCGCTACGGATTTGTCGTCCTCATCGTTCTCGAACAGCTTTGTGGTTCGCACGCCCGGCAACTTGCCAAAATCCGCCATCAGGCGCTTTGGAAAAAATGTGCGTCCGATGGATTCAAATCCTGGTAATTGTCTGAGTACCGCGGAGGTACTGGCACTACAAAAACCGGAAGCGGCTGGGCCGCTGGCAATTGCAAGGCGCAAAGCCTGCTCCGCGACTTCGGGAGACACATCGATCTCTTGTATGACGACATGGTAGGTCTCGCGAGCATGAGCCCGCGCATAAAAATCGGCCACTTGTGGAGTAATGCCATAAAGCACATCTCCCCGTTCCGGTACAGCGCTCAGCCGGACCGTTCCTGCCGGATCGAAGATAACACGCTGCGACCCATTAATCATGACGCTGCTATGCGCACCCGCCCCGGACCTGTTGTTGATCATGGTGTACAACGTCAGCGCGGCCGGTCCATCGTGACGGTAGGATGCGCTACTGATGACTTCGGCTGAAGCATCCGGGCGCATGTCGTTTCCTGCGCCGCACCCCGCCAAAATTACCAAGGTTAGAACTGAGAAAATGCGGTTCAAAAAGAGCACCCTGCAGCCTCCTGCCATGGGTTGAATAATTGAATTTTCGGGATATTCAGGTCCTCTACCACTCTCGACACCAACTCTTCCGGATTTCACGTCCACCGAAACACGGGTTCGGTGTCGGTTGGTACGCGACTCCTCGACAGGTTTTTCTCTGGATATCGCAAGTCTCAGATTAAGAGGAGCGTTCGCCCCGAATTGATTTGTCGCAATTTGTAACAGACCCCGCCTTTGTGACCTCGCGATACAAAACACCGGCTCGCGTGGCATTCCGCATCTGCAGGTGCATCCCATATGGTGGCTATCGTAACACTGACACGAGGTGATCGACATGAAACGCAATACTCTACTCGCTGCAATGACTCTGGCTGCAACCGCCTTTGGTGGCGTCGCCTTGGCGGATGCCAACCATGGGCACAGTGGTCAACCTGGTGCCCAAAGTGGGGCAGGCATGATGCAGAACGGTGGTCCGGGCATGATGGGGAACATGGGCGGAATGATGGACATGATGCAGCGCATGCACGGAAACATGATGGGCGCAGGCATGGGCAGTGGTATGATGGGCGCAGGCATGGCTGGCGGCATGATGCAAATGTTCGACACCGATGGAGACGGCACAACGACGCCGGAAGAAATGCGCACGCAGCTGCAGGCCAAGCTTTCCGAGTTTGACAGCGACGGGGATGGAAACCTCTCGATTACCGAGTTTGAAGCTCTCCACAGCGCGATGATCCGCGAAATGATGGTGGATCGTTTTCAACACCTCGATGCCGATGGCGACGGCGCGGTGACGCCGGAAGAGATGGCCGCTCCGGCCGATAGGATGGAGCGGATGCAGATGATGCGGTCGAACATGGCAGATGCGCCTGCGCGGCCGGGCAACGGTCAGGGCATGGGCAACGGCTCCATGATGCAGGACAACTGAGCCAACGGGTGCCGGTTTTTTCCGGCACCCGTCCTCAAAACGCCAAAACCGTTCTCGGCCGGGACATTGAACCGAACCGCGACCTGAACCGTTTAGCCTCGTTATGCCAAAAAATAGAGACACGGAAAGGAAAATTCCCATGGCCTATACCTATGATCGCGTCCTGAAAGACACCAATATCGATGACGCAGAGATGCGTGTTCGGGATGCTTTGGCAGACAAGGGCTTCGGCGTTCTGACTGAGATTGACGTCAAAGCGACGATGAAAAAGAAACTTGATGCGGACATGCCGCCTTACCGCATTCTCGGGGCCTGTAATCCGGGCATGGCGCACAAAGCCATCGAGATCGAGCCTCGCATCGGTGCGATGCTTCCCTGCAATGTCATCCTGCGGCAAGTGGACGGCGACACCGAGGTCAGCGCGGTCGATCCTGTCGCTTCGATGCAGGCGGTGCAGAACCAAGACCTGGACGCGGTCGCCGGCGAAGTCCGCGATCTACTCCGGGACGCCCTCGACGCCGCGTGATGGCGGGATGGGCGTTGGATGCCCTGTCGCAGATCGAGCGCCTTTAGCGGTGCTCGATCAATGCCATCTAATCCCCACGTAAATTCCTGATGAGGAACTCACCCAGTGCTGCCAGCGGGATTGCCATTTCCGGATATTGGAACCGACCTCATCTCCTTCGACATCGGGGGGGTCACATTCGCACTCCGCTGGTACGCGCTAGCCTATATCTTCGGTATCCTGATTGGCTGGCGCATTTGTTTGAGTGCGATAAGCCGTCCCGCGCTCTGGACATCAGTTGGACCGCCGCTTGACCGGACGCAGATCGAAGATCTTCTGACGTGGATCATCATCGGCGTGATTGCTGGTGGTCGCCTAGGCTTTGTACTGTTCTACCAGCCCGCATATTATCTCGCAAATCCCTTGGAAATTCTGATGGTCTGGCAAGGCGGCATGTCCTTCCACGGGGGGTTCGCGGGCGTTGTCATCGCTGCCTTGCTGTTCTGCCTTCGACAGAACGCGTCTTTGCTCAGCACTGGCGACTTGCTGGCTTTGGCGGCACCGCCAGGCTTGTTTCTTGGGAGGCTGGCGAACTTCACCAACAATGAGTTGTGGGGGCGGCCGACGGACGTTCCCTGGGCGGTGATCTTTCCCGGCGAAGTCGCGCAGGCCTGCCCAGGGATTAGTGGCCTCTGCGCCCGACACCCGTCCCAGCTGTACGAGGCGCTATTGGAGGGGCTCATTCTTGGAATGCTGCTCATTTATCTCGCTTGGGGCCGGGGCTGGCTGAAAATGCCCGGTGCCTTGGCTGGCGTGTTTCTGACCGGCTATGGTCTTGCCCGAAGTTTCGTCGAGATGTTCCGGCAACCGGACCAACAATTTGTAACGGCGGACAACCCGATCGGCCATGCGCTTCATTTTGGTGAGTGGGGTTTGACCATGGGCCAGTTGCTCTCCATGCCAATGGCGCTGGTCGGGCTGGCGTTGATCGTGTTCGCCCGGCGGGAACGGGGCCGGACAGCGCCACCCCGCAGAGCCGCAATGTAATCGCCGTACTGATCTCTCTTGACCCTCCCGCGGATGGAAGCCCTAGGCAAGAGAAGCATTCTCGGAAAGGACCGCAAAATGAGCACTCCCGACAGTTCTGAAACCACAGCAGCTTCTTCGGTATTCGTTTGCCCCATGCACCCTGAGGTGCGGCAGGACGAGCCCGGCAATTGTCCGAAATGCGGGATGCATCTCGGGCCGGAATCGGAGCTGGAGGTCCATTCAGCACATGATCATCACGACCACCACGCGGGTGCCGCGCCGGCGGATGGCCGATATGATCTGGTTCCTAGAGGGCATGATGGTCCCATTTACACCTGCCCGATGCACCCTCAGGTGCGGCAGCCTGATCCGGGCGCGTGTCCGATCTGTGGTATGGGATTGGAACTGGAATCCGGTGTGCCGGGCGATGAAGGTCCAAATCCCGAACTGGTGGATTTCACACGGCGGTTCTGGGTCGGCACAGTCCTGACGATCCCGCTCCTTGTCCTCACGATGGGGCCTTTCGTCGGTTTCCCCGCAGTCCGGACGTTTTTTGGCGAAAGCACTACACAATGGATCGAATTGATCCTGGCAACGCCAGTGGTCTTGTGGTGCGGCTGGCCGTTTCTGGTTCGGGGCTGGAATTCGTTCCGTACGATGAATCTCAACATGTTCTCCCTGATCGGTATGGGGGTAATCGCGGCCTGGCTCTTCAGCGTCGTTGCCGTTCTCGCACCGGACATATTCCCTGATGGGTTCCGAGACTCCGAAGGCCATGTCGGCGTCTACTTCGAGGCGGCGGCTGTGATCGTGACGCTCGTGTTGCTCGGTCAGGTGATGGAATTGCGCGCACGTGAAGGAACCGGCAAGGCGATCCGCGCGCTTCTCGACATGGCGGCCAAGACCGCGCGGGTCATGCGGGACGATGGCTCCGAGGAGGAGATCCCGCTGGAGGACGTACAGGTCGGCGACCGGCTGCGCGTACGGCCCGGTGACAAGGTGCCTGTCGATGGCGTGGTTCTGGACGGCCGGTCCTCGATCGACGAAAGCATGATCTCCGGTGAACCTGTGCCCGTCGAGAAGACCGAAGGCGACCCGGTAACTGGAGCGACGATCAACGGCACTGGCAGCCTGGTGATGGAGGCGACGCGTGTCGGGTCCGACACGATGCTTGCGCAGATCGTCGAGATGGTGTCGAACGCGCAGCGATCGCGCGCGCCGATCCAGAAATACGCCGACAAGGTGGCGGGATACTTCGTTCCGGCCGTCATCGGTATCGCGGTCCTGTCCTTCATCGCCTGGGCGATCTGGGGGCCCGCGCCTGCGCTTTCCTACGCATTGATTTCGGCGGTGGCGGTTCTGATCATCGCCTGTCCCTGTGCGCTTGGCCTGGCGACACCGATGTCGATCATGACGGCAACGGGGCGGGGCGCTCAGGCCGGCGTGTTGATAAAGAACGCCGAGGCACTGGAGCGGTTCGAGAAAGTCGATACCCTGATCGTCGACAAGACCGGCACGTTGACGATGGGCAAGCCGCGGCTTGTCGACGTACTCCCGCAACCCGGCCACGACGAAGCCGAGGTTTTGCGTCTCGCCGCATCGCTTGAGCGCGGATCGGAGCACCCCTTGGCCGAAGCGATCGTCAGGGGTGCGGAGGAGCGAGATGTCAAAATAGACGAGGCACGGGACTTCGAGGCGGTCACTGGCAAGGGCGTCAAGGGTGTTGTGGACGGCAAAGCGGTGGCGCTCGGCAATCTGGCGATGATCCGTGAATTGGGGCTCGAGGCGGGCGACCTGACCGCCAAGGCCAATGCCCGCCGCGACGAGGGTGAGACAGTGATGTTCGTGGTGCTGGACGGCGACATTGCCGGTCTTGTCGCTGTCGCCGACCCGGTGAAGGAGACCACGCCCGCCGCGATCAAGGACCTGCATGAACTGGGGTTCCGCGTCATCATGGCGACCGGCGACAACGAGCGCACAGCCAAGGCGATCGGCGCGCGGCTCGGCATCGACGAGATCCGGGCCGACGTGCTGCCCGAGGACAAGGCGCGGATCATCAAGGAATTGCAAGCCGAAGGTCGCAAGGTCGCCATGGCCGGGGACGGCGTCAACGACGCCCCAGCGCTCGCGCAGGCCGATGTCGGCATCGCCATGGGCACTGGCGCCGATGTGGCCATCGAAAGTGCGGGCATCACCCTCGTCAAGGGCAACCTCGATGGAATCGTGCGCGCGCGGCGGTTGGCTCGGGCCACCATGCGCAACATCCGTCAAAACCTGTTCTTCGCGCTGATCTACAATGCCTCCGGCGTGCCGGTCGCGGCAGGAGTTCTGTTTCCCTTCTTTGGCATCCTCATCAGTCCGATGTTTGCTGCCTTCGCCATGAGCGCGTCGTCAATCTCGGTGGTGCTCAATTCGCTGCGTCTTCGCGGCGTTCGCATCTAGAAGCGCGCAACATCGTTCGGACGAACCGAAAGCAAAAGAGAGACCATTTATGCAGAGCAAACAAGACACGTACCGCGAAGGCTCTATCAGTCTGGGCGGCGCCATCGCGATGGGAACAGGCGTGATGATCGGCGCCGGAATCTTTGCGTTAACGGGGCAAGTCGCACAGCTCGCCGGCCCTCTGTTCCCTCTTGCATTCATCGCCGGCGCGGTCGTCACAAGCTTCAGCGCCTACAGCTACATCAGGATGTCGAACAAATGGCCGTCCTCGGGTGGCATCGCCATGATCCTGCAGAAGTGCTATGGTCCCGGAGCCATCGCAGGCGGGGCCGCGTTGCTGATGGCGCTCAGCATGGTGATCGCGGAAAGCCTCGTCGCGCGAACCTTCGCCACCTATGTCCTGCGCCCTTTCGATATCGAAGGTGGCCCATTGGTCCCCGCTCTGGCTGTGGCCGTGATCGTTTTCGCCTTTTTGGTGAACATCGCCGGAAACCGCTCGGTCGGGCTGTTCTCGTTGATCATGGCCGCGATCAAGATCGGAGGCATAGCTCTGTTTGGCATCGCGGCCCTGTGGTCCAGTGGTTTTGCGTTCGCCCCGGCGTCCGAGACCTCACAATCCTACGGGCTCACGGGGTTCATCGCCTCTACGGCGCTGGCCATCCTTGCGTTCAAGGGATTCACCACGATCACCAACAGCGGAGCCGAGATCACTGAACCAAATCGCAATGTTGGCCGAGCGATCATGTTCTCTATCGGAATCTGCGTCGTCGTCTACCTGTTGGTCGCCTACGGGGTCGGTTCGAGTCTCACGATCGAGGAGATCATCTCAGCGCGTGACTATTCGCTGGCACAAGCGGCGCAGCCCGCCCTTGGACAAACCGGCTTCATACTCACGGTGATCCTGGCCGCTGTCGCAACGGCGTCCGGCGTTCTGGCCAGCGTCTTCGCGGTGTCGCGTATGCTGGCGATGCTGACCGACATGGAAATGATCCCGCACAGCCACTTCGGTATGCCAGGTCCCATCCAACGCCACACCCTGGTCTATACTGTCGTCATCGCCGCGACGTTGGCCGTGCTCTTTGATTTAGGCCGGATCGCATCCCTCGGTGCTTTCTTTTACCTCGTCATGGACATGATCATACATTGGGGCGTGTTCCGCTATCGTCGAGCAGACGTCGGCGCCTTCGGTATCGTGCTTTTGACTGCCCTGGCGCTCGATGCGATAGTACTGGCAGCTTTCACCGTGATGAAGCTTCAAAGCGACCCGATGATCGTTCTCTACGCCGCTGTCGGGATGATCGCTGTGTTCGCCTTCGAGCGCGTTTACTTGTCGCAATGGGTGGCACCGCAAGTCGCCCACGCCCACGCCCACGCCCACGCCCACGCCCACGGTGATTAGCCTGCCATCACCTGGCCTGAAGAGATGCGATGCCTTGTGCGCCGATCGTGATCAGCCCGACCGACAAGGCAAACGCAGCCAGGGCAAGCAGCATCACGCCCGTGTTCATGGGCAAGCGACGTACAACCGGTCCAAGAAATTCCGACCGCCCGAAAGCCGAGACGTAGAGCGGCAACGCGCTTATCATAGTCGCATAGAGGTAAACGCCGGAGATGTTCTCGAAAAACGCCGAACGCGCAAGAGTCGGGGATACAACCGCCAAAGCGGTTGAACGATTGCCGCCGAATGACCCGAACCAGTCGGCAGATAGAACGTATATAAGCACGTGGAGACCTGGAAAGAGAAGGGCTCTGAGCAAGACATCGACCAGCACGAAAAACACCGTGTCTCTTGAGCCCGCCTTTGGTTGCTTTGTCATGGCGAAAAGGAAAAAACTGACGTAGTTGGCGGCAAAAACCACGGGCAAACCGTTGGTCGCAACCTGCCTTAGAAAGCGCATGAGTGCCGGTCCGCCGGCAGCAAGAGCCGGAGCAAAGCCCGGAGCCAGTAAGACATAGAACAACAGGACCGGCAGTAATGCAGCGAAGCTGAACAGCAGGACATTTCTAACAAACTGAGCCGCGGGCATACTGATAGAGAAAAATCTATCCATTGAAATAGCCTGCCATGTGGGCACCACTAGGTCGATGATACGTTATCGATCCCTCCCAAGCGGACGGAAGCGACAAGCCGGTTGCGGGCATTCCCAGAGATCGCTTACTCGGCCCGTTTGACGCAAATCGGGTTTCCCTCGATCGTCCTGAGCGGCAATCGCGTTGTTTCAACCGGACTCGCGTGCATGTACCAGTAGCAGTTGTCCTCGGGCCGCAGATAGGCGGTCGCGAGGTCTTGGTTCGGTGCTGCCAGTTCCAGGATATTTTCCGGTAACGGCGGGCGTGACGACGCGTTTTGTGAATTCGAGAAAGACTCCGAGCAAGCCCCAAGGGCCAAGACGGTTGTGAGAAGAAGTGCGCTTCGTGTGTACATAAATTGATGATCCTTCTGGCTGGTTTGTTTTGGCCGCTCTGGTATCGGCTTCCCTCTTTCACAGGTTTGCGCATGACCTGCCCCCCGCTGGTCCCTCGCTCATGACGAGAGTCTGCGGGTTTGATTTTGGTAGTCGTCGGTTTCGGGTTTGGCAAGCGCGGCAGGCGCGGAGCCCTCAAATAGCTCAAGCGCCTGCCGCG
>NZ_JBDOQR010000106.1:0-9262 GCF_039839315.1 Phaeobacter sp. CAU 1743
GTCTTTGTGGACGTCCAGCCCCACGTAAAGCGTTTTCGTCATTGGTCTTTCTCCTTCGAACTCTTCCGTGTTCGTCAGAAAACCACATCTGCGGCTCGCCCGCCGCAAAACGCTCATCTGGTCTAAGGTCCGCCGCCCTTATTTTTCTTCATTTGCAGAAGCGCTGTGTTCACTTTTGGGCGACGGTGTGACGCAATCTCATCTCTGTTTGTCGGGCTGCGACGCATTTTAGGTCAGCCAGGATTTGGCATTTCAGTCTCACCCAAATGTGGAGCGCGCACTGGCTGCTGGACTTCGTTTTCAACTTTACCGGCGGAACGTGGACGGGCTGGCGGCATGGGGGGCGAGGATGCACCCTTGGATGCATTAAGAAGATCGAGCCAGTCCTTGCAGGGCTTCTTTGTGCCCTCGACACGTGGGGGCGGTGCAAGACGCTTCGCTCCGGGCAGGAGACCGGTGATCTGCCTATGAAGGGCCTCCCCCGCCGCGTCATTGTCGAAACCTGAGAGAACCTCCCGGCCCTCGGCAGACTTGAGGAGGGCTGCCTCCGTCCTCGGCCCGAACCCACCGCCCGTGCTGACGTAGATCGTGTCTTCCCGGGCCTCGAGTTCCGCGAGCGCGAGGGCGTCAAGGCCGCCTTCGAAGACCACCATACGCGTGGCGTTTTTCGGATTTCCGAGGACCGAGACCGTCTTCACGCCGCCCTTGGCAAAGCGCGCCGTGTTCTTCCGCCCATCCTTCTCCCACCGCTGCTCAAAGCCGACGATATCGCCGGTCTCGGGATTGCGATGTGCGAAGTAGATGCCACCGAAAGCGCCACAGCGCACATCGTCCCGGAAGCGGTGCAGGGTCGCTTTCGAGATGCCGCGATCCTCTGCGTAGGTCCGCCGGTCCTCGATATAGGGGGCCTCCTCCCACCTGCGCCGGGCTTCGGTGTGATCTTGCTGCCTGTCGTCCTGATGCGGTGCTCCCGTGGGCACCGGTGTCGGTGTGCCGGTCCCCATGATCTCACGGAACGCTTTGCGCGCATCGCCCAAGGTCAATCCCGGGTTGTCCGACAGCCAGAGGTCGATGACCGAACCGGACGCGCCGGTCTTGTTGTTCGTCCAGACCCAGGCATCTCCTTTCCGTGTCGCCTTGATCGTCTCAGCGCCGCGCACATAGGTGGGCAGATCCCGACCCTGCGGATCGCTACGGCCGTCCCTGTGCTTGGGGGCGTAGGACCAGCCACCCCGTGCGGCAATCTCGTCGATATGGACTGCCCGCATCCGGTCCAACTCATGATGGTCGTTCTCCTTGACTACCTTAGCGATCCGACGCTTCTTGCTGCCGCCGCCACGATCTGCGTCCGGTGCAGGTTGCGGGTTCGAGACGCTTCGACGATCCGGCAGCTCTGCTGTGATCCGCTGTTCTTCCGCGTGCGCCACGGACCGAAGGGCCGTCCGGACGGGATCACGCCCGGAGCCGATTGCGTCGAACACAGCCCTGGCCTCGGCCGTCATCTCCTCAAACTGGGCCGTGGCCTCCGCCCGTTCCGTGTCATTTTCTTCGATCGCCTGATCGCGGTTGGCGCCGGCTTCAAGAGCCGCCCTCGCCGCCGCCCGGGCATCCACCTCGATGCGGCGCTGTTGGCGCTCCAGCCGTTCCAGAATTGCATCACACTGCGCCTGAATGTCCTCTGGGGCTCCATGTACGGGCAGGCCTGCACGTGCGGCCTCGAGAGACGCAAGACGTACAAAGTCAGGTGAACCTGTGAACTTCACAGAGGACCAGCCCTTGGCCTTGGCAATCGCGATCATGGCCGTGCGCGTCTCTCGAGTGCTGCGGGATGTCGTCAGGCGGTCGCCATGATCGACCAGGGTCACGTTATCCCGGAAGGTGATCTGAGGCGGGACATCCTGCAGATCGACAAAGCTTATCGCATCGGACACGGCGGGATCGAGATGAAGGTCGCAATAGATGCGGCGCAAAAGGGTCAACTTGAACGCCGAGGCTGCGGTCGCTTTGCGGTCCTCTTCCCAGACCACCCCGGATACACTTTCGATCTCCTTGTGATCCTCTTTACGATCATTGACGTATGCGCTGCCCGGATCTTCATAGGCCCCAAGCTGAGCCTCCATCTTCCTGATGGAAAACTTCGACCCGAAGGCCGAGGCTTTCGCGCATTCGGTGCTGCCCAGGATGGCGATCCGCGCGCCGGACCCGGCCTTGTAATAGCGGAGTCCAAGGACCCCGAGTGCGGCGTGCAAGTCCTGCCAGTCCCGCGCGACGCCAACGGCCTCTGCAAACCGGACCTTCAGAGCGGTGGGGATGCCGTGCTCGAATGTCTCGATCCCGATTGATTTCTCGCGCTTGCGCGCGCCGGAGGTTTTGGGCCTCGTTCCGGTGATCCGGTCCGCCTTCTTCTTCTCCCAGGCGTCCCGGTTGGGCTTCAATTCCACCGTTCCGTTGGCTGACACATCGAACTCGAACCGGCCCCGGTCGTGCGACCAACCTTGTGCCAGCTCGATTTCCCGGCAGGCCTTCTCGATCCGAAGGTGGTCATTCGACTTCGACCAGACTTTCCCGGTGATAGGGTGAACGGTGTTACAGACAAGATGAACATGCAGCCGCTTCGTGTCGTGGTGCGTGCCGATGACGATCTGGTGCTCCTTCAGTCCGAGGCTGCGGATCATGTGATCCGCGGCCTCAATCATTTGATCATCGGTCGGCCGCTCCAGCTCATGCCAACTGAGGACCAAGTGGTAATACGGCTTCCGGACCCGGCTGTTCAACTCTGATGAGAGCCGCATGTCCTCAGCCGCATATCGCCAGTCGGGTGAGGCTAGGTTGCGCAAGGCGATCCGGACGGCTTTGCCGCAAACATATGTCACTCCGGGCTTGAAGGCATCTGCGCCGCCACCGGACCCTTTCTCCCCCTCTCTTTTGATCGCCTCACCGATCATGCCAGCAGCGCCCGGATCTCTGCGGAGGCCTGCTCAACAGCGGCGAGGGTCGCATGGATAATGCGCATGTCATCGGCCGACATGACGGTGAGACGCCCGGCGTTGACGGCATAGGTGAGTTGGTTGAGGTTGGAGCCTTGCTTTCCCAGCTCGCCTTTGATGCGCAGGAGGTCATGGCGCTCTCGGCGATCAAATCCGGCCTCGCCAGAGATCAGGGCGTCCAGAAAATCACGGTGGTTCTGGAACCCAGCCTTGCGCGCGCGATTGATGAAATCATCCAACTCGTCATCGTCCACCCGCTTTTGAAGGAGGTTCTGCCGCTTCCGGCGGTTCGATCTTTGTTTCCCGTCCCCTGCGCGTGCCATGTCTGCTCAGCCCAATTCACCGTCCCTTCTTTTTTATCCCCCCTCCGTGAAAACGCCTAACCCACACCTTCTCCTCCTAATGCCCCAGCTGATCCCGCCGACGCCATCTGGCGGAGAAGGGGATCAGCCTTCAGCGCTCAACGAAGCACACGATGGAACCATCTCGGGCCCGACCGGGCGGCTCGGCGCAGATACCGCGCGCGTCGAGGACGATATACGTGCCCCAAGCTGCGGCTACAGCGAGACAGGCAGCACTGAGCGCGCCGACCAGGGCCGCGACAATAAGCTGACGCCGGGAAATGCGGTCGGCGGTCGTGATGGATCTCTGTGCGGCTGTTCGAGCGATTTCTTTGGACGCGTCTTTGATGATCCGCGCAATCGCCTTCTGGGCTTCGGCCGTCGCGATCGGCCCGGCGCGTTCTGGGATCGCTTTCAACTCATCCAGAACACGCTCGACGTCGCGCAAGGTATCAATCCTGCCCGACCGGATGGCCCGTTCGTAGTAATCGAGCACCATGAGCACCGGCCACAGTTCGTCCCGGGAGGAGAGGCCAAGTCCCGCTTTGACCGCCAACAACCGGGCCCGGTCTTGCTCCGTGGGTGCGCGGCGGTAGATCAGGGTGAACAGGTCTTCTGGAATATCAGTCATTCGAGCAGTCCCGCGATTTGCATCTGCTCGGACCAGGACCGCAGCGCTGCTTTCACCCGCATCTTCTGGAGCATCGAGAGCTTGTCTGAGGTCTGCGCAGAGATCAGGTTCAGGCCAGCGTTCTCCAGAATGTCATTCACGCGGGGGTCGAGCCGGATCATGTCGATAACGGCAGCCCCTCGGGCTTCGAGATCGGCTTTGGTCTGCGTCGTGTCGAACAACGTGAACGCGCGGTCCTCGCGCCAGTTGCGCACGACGATCCACTTCGTCGTCTCTGGCAGGGCTTTCATCTCTTCACGTAGGGCGACAATCGGCGACCGGGTCTGATCGATCACGAAGACGATGGTCAATTCGGCGTCGATCTCGGCCATCAGCAATGGGAGGCTGAACCCATCTTCGGAGGCACCGTCCTGATGCAGTCTCTCCGTGACGTCCGAGCCGCGCGCGGGTAAATCGATCAAGACACCCCCGGGGCTTTCCGCGATGACGTCGAAGAGGGCATCGCGGCCAGCGGGTGTCAAGACCTTGATGCGCCGCACATCAAAGTCACTATGTTTGAATGCGGCGTGAAGGCCCGCGTTTTTATCGTCGCCATCGACCAATGTGACCTGGTGTTCGGCCTGGAGCATCACGGCGGCCATGCGCTTTGCAACTTCTGTTTTGCCGACGCCGCCTTTGTCTCCATGTATGAAAAAAATCCGCTTCACAGGTCACCTCCTTGATCTCTAAAATCTGATGCGGGGTCTTCTTTCTGACCCTTTGTCCTCCCCTTGTTCGGGGTGGTCTGTATCTTGGGCTCGGGTGGACCGGTCCGGCGGGTCCACGCTCGGGTCGGTGCGATCCCGGCCTGGGTCCGGGCGCGACGGACGTATGTTTTGAACGTGTTCATGTTGAGCTGTTCGTCCTCCGGGAGTGTCTTGTTGAGCTCCTCGCAGATCTCTTCCAGAGAGAACCCGGCCGTCATCTTTGCGTGTATATCCTTGATCAGGCCGGTGACGAAGTCGGCCCTTGTCAGTGTCTTCTCCCGTCGCGTCGACATCGACTTGAGAGCCGACTTTGCCTCTTTTAGATGTTCCGTTTTGAGTGCCATGCTGCTATCCTCGCTTTACACGGCAACTGTCTTTGATGACCGTGAAAATACAAAAATAAATCTTCAGAATCTTCTTCTGGAAGTACCCACCCCCTAGCAGGGTATGGCGACGGTAAACCGTCCCCCCTGATCCTGCAGCGGCGGCGACACTGAGGTGTCTTCTTCTCGCAGGATGGGCAACTTGCCGGCGCCGAGGGGCTTCTCCGCGTTGCGTTTTGGGCAGTAGGGGAAGGCAGAACGGCGCATGAAAAACCAGATCATGCACCGACGGGCCGTGAGACGGTCTGTCGGCGGACCACCATTTTCTGGCTGATCGTGGTCGGGGATGTAGATGATGCCCTAAGCGTGATCCCTGTGTCGTTTAACGATGTCAGTGACGGTGTTTTTGGAGATCCCGAGTTCGCGCGCAATCCATCGGTATGATCTGCCGTCTTGAACGGCCTGCAGCACCTTCGGGGCAAGCTTGTCAGATTTGGGTCTCTGTCCGGGCTGCCGACCGAGTTTTTTGCCGCGCGCCCGGGCAGCGGCCAGGCCTGATTTTACACGCTCGCTAAGAAGGTCGCGCTCGAATTGGGCGATCCCGGCCAGCATGGTGGCCATCATCCGACCGTGAGGTGTGTCGAGTTCGAAGGTCATGCCGTTCATGGCGACGACCGAGACTTTCCAGCCTGCGAGCCGATTGAGGGTATCGAGCAAGTCCTGAGTGGAACGTCCCCATCGGGAAAGTTCACTGACCAGGATCGCATCTATCTGTCGGGCCTGCGCGAGATCAAGGATCTGGTTGCGGACAGTGCGATTGGCTAAGGCCCCGGAGGCCTTTTCCTTGAACACACCGACCACGTCATAGCCGCCGCGTTCTGCAAATGCGGTCAGTTCCGCGACCTGTCGCTCACAGGACTGGTCGGATGTCGAAACTCTGGCGTAGATGGCCGCGCGGTTTTTCATATCCTATCGCTCTGCTGCTTGAGGATGTGTCCCAGTTGAACCCCCTCGGAATTTGGCCTTGCAAGCCTTTGATTTTGCTGGTGCGGATTTTGTCCTGAACAGACTAATGACTAACAAGGACAATCCCACATGCCAAGACGCTCTATTCTGACCGCGCGCCAACGCGCAGCGTTGATCGACCTCCCGCAAGACGAAGCCAGCATCCTCCACCACTACACGCTGTCAGATCATGACATCGAAGTCATTCGAACCCGTCGTCATGCACGCAATCGACTTGGCTTCGCCCTGCAGCTTTGTGCGTTCCGGTATCCTGGCCGACTGTTGGTGTCGGGGGAGGTCATTCCCGAGGCCATCAGCCGCTTCATCGCCGCACAGCTTGGCGAAGAGATGGATGAGCTTTCCAGGTACGCTGAGACCGACGTAACGCGGCGTAGGCATCTGGTCGACTTGCGCCAGTTCTACGGCTTCAGGATGTTCTCCGGGCATCGCGCGCGGGAACTGAAAGCCTGGCTGTCAGGCGAGGCGGAAGTGGCAACCTCCAACCATGATCTGGCCCGCCGGTTTATCGAAGAGTGTCGCCGGACCCAGACCATCCTGCCGGGCGTGTCCGTAATTGAACGCCTCTGCGCGGATGCGCTCGTGGCGGCGGAACGCCGGCTCGAAAGCGCCATCGTGGCCCGGCTGGATGCGGAGACAAAGACCCGCCTGGACACCCTGCTCACGGAGATGGTCGACGCTACGGTCAGCCGGTTCGTCTGGCTACGCCAATTCGAGGTGGGGCAGAACTCGGCCGATGTTGGCCGTCTCCTCGATCGGCTCGAGGTTCTGCGGGGCCTGAACGTCTCGTCGGATATCCTCGCTGGTATTCCACCCCATCGGGTGACTCGCCTGCGGCGTCAGGGCGAACGCTATTTTGCCGATGGCCTGCGTGACATCGGCAGCGACCGTCGCGTGGCCATTCTCGCGGTTTGCGCCGTCGAGTGGCGTGCCGCGATTTCCGACGCGGTGGTCGAGACCCATGACCGCATCGTCGGCAAGACATGGCAGGGCGCGAAGAGGCTGTGCGACGCCAAAATCACTGATGCAAAGGCGGCGGTGCAGGACACGCTGCGCGCCTTCAAATCTCTCGGGTCGGCCCTGCTGGACGCCAGAAGCGATGGGGTTTCCCTGGATCAGGCGACAGAACTGGCCTGTGGATGGGAGCAACTCGAAGGGCTGGTCGCCACCGCCGCCGAGTTGACCAACACGATGGCCGCTGACCCCTTGGCCCATGTTGGCCAAGGCTATCATCGGTTCCGGCGCTATGCCCCGCGCATGCTGCGCGTTCTCGACATCGAGGCGGCGGGTGTCGCGGCTCCCTTGCTCCAGGCGGCCGAGCTGATCGCACATGATCAGAAGCCCGAGACATGGCCAGTTGGCTTTCTCCGGCGAGGTTCGAAATGGCACAGCCATCTGAACGCTGAGGACGGTGACGGCCATCGGCTCTGGGAAGTTGCGGTGCTGTTTCATTTGCGGGAGGCGTTCCGGTCGGGTGACATCTGGCTCCCCCATTCCCGGCGCTTCGCCGATCTGAAGCAGGCCCTAGTTCCCGCGGAGGCGGTAGAGGGCGCGCCAAGGCTGACGGTGCCGCTCGACCCGGAGACCTGGCTTGCCGATCGCAAGGCTCGCATGACGGATGGCCTCGCGCGACTGGCAAAGGCGGCTCGCGCAGGGACCATCCCGGGCGGGTTGATCGAGAATGGCGTCTTGAAAATTGACCGCCTGAGTGCGGCGGTGCCGCAAGAGGCGGACGAGTTGGTACTCGATCTCTATGACCGGTTGCCGGCCATACGGATCACGGAGCTGCTCCAGGAGGTCGATGCGGATATCGGCTTCACGGAAGCCTTCACACATTTGCAGACCGGCGCACCCTGCAAAGACCAGATCGGCATGCTGACGGTGTTGCTGGCTGAGGGTTTGAACCTCGGGCTCAGCAAGATGGCCGAGGCAACCAGCACACACGACTACTTCCAGCTCTCGCGCCTGTCACGATGGCACGTAGAGAGCGAGGCCATCAACCAGGCCCTCGCCATGGTGATCGAGGCACAGGCCCGGCTGCCCATGGCCCAGTTCTGGGGCGGGGGCGTCACCGCGTCCAGTGACGGGCAATTCTTCCCCGCCGCCCGGCAGGGCGAAGCCATGAACCTCATCAACGCGAAATACGGCTCCGAGCCGGGCCTCAAGGCCTATACCCATGTCTCCGACCAGTTCGGCCCCTTCGCAACCCAGAACATTCCGGCCACCGTGAGCGAGGCACCCTACATCCTGGATGGGCTGCTGATGAACGAGACGGGGCGGAAGATCACAGAGCAGTATGCCGACACCGGGGGCTTCACCGATCACGTCTTTGCCGTGACCTCGCTGATCGGGTTCCGGTTCATCCCGCGTATCCGTGACCTACCATCCAGACGGCTCCACCTGTTCGACCCGGCGTCAGCGCCGGACGAATTGCGCGGTCTGATCGGGGGCAAGATCCGCGAGGGCCTTATCGTCCAGAATTGGCCCGGCGTCCTGCGTTCCGCGGCCACCATGGTGACGGGCGCTATGCCGCCCAGTCAGTTGCTCAAGAAGTTCGCGGCGTATCCTCGACAACACGAGCTGGCCGTGGCGCTCCGCGAAATCGGTCGCGTCGAGCGCACCCTCTTCATCATCGAGTGGATACTCGACGCCGACATGCAGCGCCGGGCCCAGATTGGCCTGAACAAGGGCGAGGCCCATCACGCCCTGAAAAACGCCCTGCGTATCGGGCGACAGGGTGAAATCCGCGATCGCACCGCCGAGGGGCAGCACTACCGCATGGCCGGCCTCAACCTGCTCGCCGCCATCATCATCTACTGGAACACCAAGTACCTCGGTCAGGCCATGGACGCGCGGCAGCGGGCCGGGTTGAATTGTGCGCCCAATTTACTGGCGCATATCTCGCCGCTCGGCTGGGCACACATCCTGCTCACTGGCGAATACCGGTGGCGGCGGCAAACCGGGGCCAGCTTGTGAAGTAATCAGCCCTATTTCTTGCCACCGTCACGGCTCCCAAACGGACGCACCGCGATCATCGCCACCACAAAGGCGGCACAGAGTTCAAAATGGAGGAAAGAAGGGGGTGTCAGGGCCTTGTGATACGATCCTGCCCCCTACCGGAATTGATGCGGTGGATGCCCCCTCCTCGAACGGCATCGCGATGTGCCATGGTGGTTATTCAACCACCACCAAAGAGAAAGGGAGCACCCAT
>NZ_JBDOQR010000107.1:0-8787 GCF_039839315.1 Phaeobacter sp. CAU 1743
GCCCTCACGGGCATGCTGGCTGCGGGTGAGTTCGGTCCAGGCCATCGTGGTCTCCGTTCAGTGTCGTACCCGAACAGAAACACAACCTCCTGAACTCACTCAATTAGTTTCAAATCGGGCTCTTAGAATGGTAGAAGACTGCGGAGCCCACCGTCATACCTCCGAATGCTGATCCCAAATTCCTGCCACAGAGGCGCGCCTTGCTCCCCGAATGTCCGTTGGCCTTCCCGCACGCTCTCGACCACCCAGACGCCCAGAATGCGCCCTGTCCCTGCCACCAGCGGCAAGGGAATTCCGATAGACGCCTGTCGGCGCATCTTGTCGAGCTGACCCAGCCCGCCCTTGAAGTGCGGATAGATCACCCCGCGCAGGGAAATCGTGTCCGCGCCAAAGCCGGTGAACTGCAAGGCGTCATGCGCGCCGACGCGCTCTTGCGCGGCCCATCGGTATTCTGTTGACCGCTCGAGGTTCTGATACGCGGCGTTGTCGACGCTGAACTGATAGGCGCCAAGCTGCATCATCGTTCCGGCCATCATGCGCCCCCGTATTGTCCGTAATCGTGCGGCTGGTCATAGAGCGCCCCCGCCTGCGCCTCGCGCCCGCGGCGTTCCAGCTCGTCGATCAGGCTTTGCGGGTTCATGCTGCCCGCGTGAATTTGAGCATGGATTATCACCGGCGCGGGTTGCGCAGATTGTATCTGCGGGGCGGTTGCGCGGCTCTGCATCTGATCGCCCACCACCTCGACACGCTGCACCACCGGCGCAACGGCCTGCTGCGCGCCAGCCATGGCCCGTTGCAATCCAGCGCCCAGCGCGTCCAGAACAGGCCCAGCGCGGTCAGACAGGCGCGCCAGACGCTCTGTCGCGTTGGCGTGGGCAACATAGCCGCCTTTCGAGGTCCAGATCGTCTCTGGCCCCTGTTCGCCCACCTCACGGAAGCCTCGGCCAATGGTGCCGCCCAAGTAGGAGCCTGAAACGCCTTTGGGCGTGGCTTCTGTTGCACGCCGCGCATTGCCGACAGGCTCGCCCGGCCCGGGTTGTTGCGGGATTTCCCGGGTCCGTACCGTTGCACCGGTCGGCGCTTCTGCGCCCTCGCCTTCCCCATTCCACCAATCCCGAATGCCTAAGCCGATCCCCTGAATGCCCGATACGGCACCGGCTCCCTTGTCCCGCAGCCATGATAGACCGTCGAGGACGGGTTGCAGCTTTTCCATCAGCCAGTCGAACTTTTCCGCCAGCCAGTCGATCACGGCACCGATAGCGTCTTGCACCTCCTGCCATGCGGCAGAGATCCCGCCGGTTGCGCCCATGGCCTCGATCACGGGACCGATTGTGCCGTCATAGGTCGATTTCAGCACCTTGCCGACTTCGCCGATGGCAGTGCCGACCATGGTCTTTGCGCTGTCCCAAGCACCGGTGATGGTCTCGGTACCCCCCAGCTTGTCGGTTACCGGCTTGATCACGTTGTCCCATGTCGACCGAAACACGGCCCCGATAGCGTCAAAGGTATTCGACAGGATCGCTTTCCCACCTTCCCAGGCATCGGACAGCCCCGCTGCGGCGGCATCCATATCGCCACGCCAGACACCAGAGACATACTGACCAAAGCCGCCAAAAACCGCTTTAACTCCGTCCCAATGGCGAGAATAGAAACCGCTCAGCTTGTCCCAAGCCGCTGTGATGTGACTGGTGATCCCCAACTTGTCGGTGATTGGCTTGATCCCGCGCTCCCATGAGAACCGAAACACGGCGCCGATTCCGTCGAGTGTTGTCGACAGGATCGCTTTCCCACCTTCCCAAGCATCGGACAGGCCTGCTGCGGCGGCATCCATATCGCCACGCCAGACACCTGAGATAAAGCGGCCCACGCCGCCAAACGTCCCTTTCACCCCATCCCAGAGGCGCCCAAACCATGGCCCGACGCTCTCCCAATTGTCATAAATCAGATATGCGGCACCAGCGATCCCGGCGACGGCCAGACCGATAGGGTTCATCAGCATGGCGCGGCCGACAGCACCGATCCCCGCTTTGACCAAGGCGAGCCCACCCGACAGGAGTTTCATGGCACCAGCGCCAGCCGTGCCCCATGGGATCAGCGCAGCCATGGACACGCCCAGGCGCCCGACGGCAACCCCGAAGCTCAAAACGCTGCCGATGGTGCGGGCCGCGAAGACCGACCCGACCACGATTCCGAAATTCTTCCAGCCCCCGACCATTTCGGCGCCCTTGGAAACCACGCCGCCAATCGTGCGCGACACCTCGCCCATTCCGTCGACCACCTGACCGATCACCGGCAACGCTGCCTCGAGCTTGGTGGCGGCGGTGTCGGCAAAGGCCGCTACGTCGTCCCGGTTGGTCACGGCCCATTCGCTGAACCGCTGCATCGACCGCGTCACCACTGGCATCAGTTCCGCGCCGATGGTGTTTTTGAGGCCCTTGATCGTCAGTTGTGCGTCAAGCTGCGCGTCAGCGAAGGCCTCGGCATCCCGGGCGGCTTCCTCGCTCAACACATAGCCCGTGCGGCGGGCGTCCTTGCGCAGCTCGGCCAGCGCTTCGGAGCCAGACCCCAGCATATTGACCATGCCGATACCCGACCGACTGAACAAAGCCGCCGCAATCGCCGCGCGTTCGGCTGGCGTCCTTGCGCAGCTCGGCCAGCGCTTCGGAGCCAGACCCCAGCATATTGACCATGCCGATACCCGACCGACTGAACAAAGCCGCCGCAATCGCCGCGCGTTCGGCTGGCGCTTCAATCCCCTGCATCTTGTCCGCGATTGCCGCCATGGCCTTTTCCGGCCCCATGGCGATTAGGTCGCTTGCGCTTAGGCCGATCTGGTCGAGCGCCTTTTTCGCGGCACCGGTGCCCTGCGCAGCCTCGCCCAGGCGCTTTTGCATGGCTGTCAGCGAGCTGTCGAACGTCTCAGTCGACACCCCCGAACGCTCTGCCGCATAGCGGTATTCTTGCAGCGCCTCGATCCCGATGCCCAGCTTTCCTGCCGTCTTGGCGACCTGATCACCATAGGAGGCGGTAGAGCTCGTCAGCGCGAAGATCCCGGCGCCCGCCGCTGTAATGCCAATTGCAGAACGCCGCGCAAGGCGCCCGATCCGCTGCGTCATGTCGCCGAATGTCTTGCCGACGCGGGCGCTATCCCGCATCGCGCGCTCCCAGCGCCGCTGTTTGCGCGCCAGATCCTCGAGCGTGCGCTCCAACGCCTCATACTCGCGGTCGAGATGCTCGACCGATTTTCCCTGTTTCAGCAGATCCTTGCGGGTGCGCGACAGCTCTTTTTGGCGTGCCTTCACATCGCGAATGCTCTGCCCGACCTTGTCAAAGCCAGACCGGACAAAGCCGATTCCTTTGCGGAATGAGTTTTCGACGACACCGCCGATGCTGACGGTGGCGTTAAGGCGCTGATTTTTTGCCATTGATTTTCCTCAGACCTTCAAGCCACCAAGTCATGCGGCTGACGCTCATTTCGGAGATCTCGGCGCATGACCAGCCCGTCTCGCGCGCGATCAGCAGCACGCCAAGGCGCGCTGCCTCAGGCGTCAGCCATTGAAAAAATCCAGCGCCTCTTGCAGGCGGCGGTAATCGCGCATCGGTGCTGTTTGCACCTCTTCGGGCGACAGGTCAGCCAGGTTTGCGATCAGCGTGATTTCGTGGACGGCATTATCGCCCTTTGCCATCTGGCGCGCGGCCATGTTGTCGCCTGCCGTCGGCTCGCGCATGGTGACCTCTTTACGCTTTTCGCCGCCGACGGTGATGCCCTTTGCCAGCGTGACGGTCACGGTCTCTTGGTCGCCGTCGGTGTTGTGCTTGCAGTATGCGGGGAGTGCGGGATTTTGCATGATTACTCCTTAGATGCCCAGCGCGGCGCGCTGCTCTGCCAGATGATCGACCCCGTCGATGATCCGTTTCATGTTGATCACGTCGATATCGCAGACGACACGCTGACCAACGGTTTCCTTGAACGCCTCGAGCGTCATGTTCACGGTCAGGGTTGCAGACTGCCCGGGCGACCAGGTGCCGCGATCCGACATGAGGATCTTGCCGCGCATGTTGTGGATCACCGGCGTTACGGTGCCATCTTCGCTTTCCAGCGCGCCGCGTGCGGTGGTCTGGATCAGGCGCCCCGGCGCGATACCCCAGAGGGCCAACACATCGGCGCTATAGTTGCGCAGAACAAATGTTGTGGTCAGCTTCTCCATGCCCATGTCGATATCGGTAGGGCCGTTCATGCCGCCGCCGCGGTATTCCTCGGCCGCGATAGACGGGTTCGGCGGGGTATAGTCACCCAGCTCGCCAGCATAGCCACGGCCATCAACGAACAGGTTGAAGTTTTTCAGGATGTTGCGAATAGCCATTAGCCCAGCGCCTCCTTGATGTAGTCATTCACAAGATGCGAGCGGAAGGTCACCCGCTCGGCGGGATAGACGGGCGTAAAGTCGAAGTTAAACCAGACCTGCCCATTCTGAACGCTCGCGGCATTGTTGAGATCCGGGTCGGACCAGCATTCGCCGCCCAAAATGGCGCCTTGCGCCACCAGGTTCGCGATAAAGCCGTTCACGCCCTCGACGACGTCCTCGAGATAGGTTTTCGTGATCCCGCGATCCACGGCCCACATATGCGAGCGCTGAATGCTTTCGTTCAGCACATCGGCGGTACGGCGCACGCAAAGGAACTGCCATTTCGGGTCTGCCGTCGGCACGCGGTTCCCCCACAGGCGATAGCCATCCTGACGGATGATGGTCGCGACGTCATTCTCGTTGAGCAGGTTGGCCCGGCTCGAGATATCACCCAGCTTGAAATCAACCGGGCGCGACGTGCCGATGATGCCGAAAATACCCTTGTTGGAAGGTGACACCCAAAAGCCATCGTCGTTGTCTGTACGAGCGATCACGCCAGCGACACGCGCGGACGCCGGTTCATCGACGATATCACCAGCGGCATTGAGCACTTTCACCCACGGGTCAATAACGTAGATCCGCGAAGACGTGCCCCAATCCCCGGCGTAGAGCTGCGCGGCGGCATCCGTCGTGTTGGGACCGTCGGCAATGATCACTGCCGCGATCCGGTCTGCGATGCCTTCAAGCTCGGCAACAACAGGGTTGGCAAAGTAGGTGCCCGGGTTGCCTTCATCTTCGGGGCGTTGGTGCGTCCAGCCCGGCGCGCACAGGATGCGCGGCGCGTGCCCGACAACACTTTCGGCGCCGACCAGAGCATGAACGCCCTCAAGCTGGCCGTTTGTCGCGTTCACCCCGCCGATAATATTCGCCATGGTCTCGCCCTCGTCGACACCTTCGTCGACGCGCACGCAGATCACGACTGCCCCCGCTTGATCAAAGATCCCGTCAAGCGCGCCGGGCAATGTCCCGCCACCGGTGCTGTCGACAGTCACGTCCAAGGCCGCCGCCTCGCGACGGCTCCCGGCAATCAGCACCGGAGTGTTTAGGGGAAAGGCTTCGGGGTCTGCCCCCGGAGCCGTCCCAACGATACCAATAACGCCGGTGCTGATGGTTCGGATCGGGCGCGGCCCCGAGTCGATCTCGATCACCTCGACGCCATGAAGAAAACCAGCCATTTTGCCCTCGCTGCTAAATGCGTGTTGCAGCGACTATGCGGAAAAAAACGAAACGCGCCCTCTGGCGGTTTTCCCGTCACCAGAGGGCGCGCCCGATTGAAACACGTTTTCGGCAGATCAGTACCGTTCAACCACCGAAGCCGCTTCGGCAGGAAGGTCAGGCCATTCCGCGTCGGACAAATAGTCTGCGGCTGTCGCAGTCTTAAGCGTGTCAACGTTGGCGCGCATTGCTGTGACCCAGGCCAGGGCCGCGCTGACACCCGCGAGGATCGTGTTTTCATCGTCGGAGCGATCATCCGCGGCCTTGCCAGAAATCACAGCAGCGGCAGTTGCCATGTTCATCTGCGTTTCCGCACTGGCGGCAGCGTAGATCCGACGACGGCATTCAGCAGACACAGCCTTGCCGCGGGCCTCGGCCATAGCAGCGTCAATCGCGTCTGCCGGTACGCCATGGGCAACAAGCTGATTTTGCGTCATTGCAGCAAAAACGCGCCCGCCATGTTCAACGGTATAGTCCATTCCATTGCCCTCCTTAGAGCGAAGTAAGGTTGGTGAATGCGAGATTGCGCACGGTGTTCGGGTCCGTTGCAGCGGCGATCCCTTCGATCCAGCGCCCCGGCATCTCCGCCGGGTAGGTGGTCGACTGGATGCCGAGCCCCATGCCGTGATTGTTGACAGGCGACATGAGGCACTGATCAGAACCGGCAGGCAACGTGATATCGCAGTCGATCATCATCACGGAAGTCAGGCCGGTACACGACAGCAACCGTTTACTCACTACCCCCGCGCCCGCAGTGCACATTTCAAGTTCGATATCCTTGAAGAGGAACATGGAATACCCCGTGCCGTTCGAAAGTGACGGAGTGGATGTAGCCGTGTCCACTGATACGGGAGCGCTCGTGAATTTGCGTTTGACCCCACCGGTATCCGAGCGAATGTTGATTTGTCCGTTACGGAAAATAAGGGTTTTGTCGTGATGGTAGTCCGACTTGAGGCGGATATCGAGAACCCCGTTATAGACCGACATATTCTTTGCCCGGGTCAGGGTCTGAACTGGCGCATCTACTGTGCCATCATTGGCGTCGTCACCATTGGTTTGGTCTACGTAGATCAGGCGGTTCGTATCGCCGACACGCAAAGCTGCGGCATCAAGATCCGCGTCGATCTGATCACGCGCGCCCTGGAAATACTCCATCAGGGCCGTGTTGCTTGCGATCAGAGTGTTGATTTGTTCCGTGCTTGTCGCCATTTTCAGGCCTCCTCAATAAGAACCATGCGCGGCACGGATCGCATCCGCCTGGCGCAATGTTTCGAGTTGCAGATTTGCGATTGCGGTCCCGGTGGTGACAGCGAGGTCAAACAGCACATCGTCAGGCGCGTTCACGATCAACACGCCCTCCGCAACCCGGCTAAAACTCAGGACGTGATCGACCAGGTAGGTGATTGCGCCCGTCTGACGCGCCTGCACGTCATTGCCTGCCCAGATGGCAATCAGATCACCGTCGGCATCAAAAAAGCCCATTTCGCGAACGAAAAACGCCGGTGTTTCCGGGCCGAACTCGGCCTTCACGCGCCAAGCATTCCCGCCGACGATGTGGCGGGTTTCAATAGCCTGACGCGCCAGCTCCCGCTGCAATGCGGTCTGCGAGAAGCTGGGGCCATAGTTTGCGCCGTTTCCATCACCCAGCGCGATATGTGTGATCGCGACTTGAGTGCCGGAACCGGAAGCGGCGGTGATCTTGGCCTCCGCAACATCGGTCAAGAGTGTCGACGGCATTAAGCTGCCCTCCTTTTCACATCGTGGAATTGTTCACTGACCTGGGTCACGCGGTTGCCCAGCGCGATACCGGCAGCGGCACGCACCAGATTTGCCCGCGGGCGCGGATCGTGTGTCACCTCGGACAGGAGCGCTGCACGAAACCCTGTGCGCAACCGTGCCTCGGCAGGCGCAAGCGCCGGGCGCAACTCTGCGTCCGTTTCAAGCCGGTGCAGATGGGCGGGACGGGCGCCGCTGCGGATCTCGCCTGCCCCGGCGAAGCTTTCCCCGATCCGCAGCTCGAAATGGGACCGCGCGGGCTTCACCGTTTCAATTGCCCGCGTCACCCTTTCCAAGAGCGCCGCATCAACCTGGTAACCGGCGTCGAAAATATCCTCTCCAAAGGCGTCAATTCGAAAGGTGTGCGGATCGCCACCATGCTCGAACCACTCCGACAGATCGGTGTTGAAGCCCATCGCGGCCAAGGCAGTTTCAACGGCTTTGCGGGTGCCCTTCTTGCGATGGACCTCGAAACTGCGCTTGATTACTTCCCGCTTGGTGGCTTCGGACCACTCCGGGTCCCAGACGTCGACCGAAAAGGCAAAAGCAAGCCAGGGGAGCAGATCCACGGGGCAGCTATCCGGGTCCCAGATTGCGCGCAGCAAAACAGGCGGGGCCATGGCCGGGCCTGTTACCGCCTCGATCGCTCTCTCCTGCGGGCTAGCGTTATGGGGCAAAAGACTGTCAGACACCGGCGCCCCCCACAGTCACGGTAATACCGCTGCAATAAGTTGCCTGCCCATCGTCCGCGACAAGATCAACAGACGGGCTCGCCAGATCCACATTCTGCACCCCCGGCCGGTGCAAGGCGGCGTACAGGCCAGAAAGCGTTACATCGTGGCCCAGCCGGTGCTGTTGAGCCGCATAGGCCGCAGCGGCGTCCTCAGCCGCCTGGCGCACAATTGCGCTGTCAGGCCCCGGCAGCACGGTCAGGGTCGCATCAATGGCATAGGACAGGATTGCAGCGCTCTGGACTGAAACCTGATCTGTCAGCGGCCGCACATCATCGGCGTTCAAGGCTGTTTCGACAGCAGACAGCAGCCCGGCGCTCGCCGTGCCGTCCCCCGTCCGCGACAAAACGGTAACCAGCACCTGACCCGGCGCCGGGCTTTGAACGCTGGCATCTGCCACGTCGGAATCCGCGCCAAGGGCGTGAAATACATAGCCGCCAACTGGCCCTGCGGTGCTCAACCCTTCGAAGGCCAGGAACATACGGCGCCGCAAATCGGCGTCACTCTCCAACACCGCCGCGACTGGCGGCAGCGGGTCGTGTCTCGGAGTTGGTGGAAATTTGAAGGCGGCGTAATCTCCGGGTGAACATCCACCCACCCAACCGGCGGCAGCAACCGCCAGGGAGATCACGCCATGACCAAGAATACCTATACTTCCA
>NZ_JBDOQR010000108.1:0-8780 GCF_039839315.1 Phaeobacter sp. CAU 1743
GGAAGTATAGGTATTCTTGGTCATGGCGTGATCTCCCTGGCGGTTGCTGCCGCCGGTTGGGTGGGTGGATGTTCACCCGGAGATTACGCCGCCTTCAAATTTCCACCAACTCCGAGACACGACCGCGCTTCCAACCTTCGAAGTCATTGCAATATCCAATCGTGGTACCGGTTTCGGGTTAGTGCTGAGCTACGTGAACAGTTCAACCTGATCTGATTGGACCCGGCTCCTTAGGCGGCAACATCGGTGAAGGGACCTCTGCTGACAGTCGGAAAACCGGGTCCAAACTGTTACTCGGAGACTTTCGAGAAGACTTCGTTTGTCAAAAGCTCTTTAAAAGCATCAGCATCACCTTCGACGCCTTCAACCAAACGGTTCCACCGCTCCAAAGCTTCGATGTGTCTTGCAACGATACTGGCGGCGTCCGCCGAACCACCAAGTTTTATGATGTCATTTGCAACAGCGTCCTTCTCACTTGCGCGGAAACTATCCATCGCAGCAACAAAGTCAGCATCCGGCTTCCAGAAGACAATTCCTTTGTCTTCACCAGCCTTGCGAGCAGCAATTTCCTGGTCAGCATAATTCTTGGTGATCAGCGCGATACGTTCTGGAATCGCTGAAATCATGGCTTCGCGGTTTTCAGGTTGCAGCCTCTCTAGGGACCGTTTGTTGAAAATAAACTCACCCAGTCCATGATAGCTCCCAATGGGTTGATCCACGATTGTGTGTACGGAATCGATCAAACCAAGCGTCTGAAGCCATGCAAGATTGCCGACAGCGCATTCAACCTGCCCCTGCTGAAGAGCCGGGCCAACCTCACTTGCCGGAAGAGAGACAGGAACCGCACCAATCGCATTGATCATACGAACGGCAAAACCGCCGGTTACCCGGATCTTGCGGCCAGCCAAATCCGAGAACTGCTCGATCGGGTCAGCGCACATCAGATACCAGGGTGACGCAGCGTGGCCACCCAGCCAGACGGAATTCATCCGATCCAGATCCGCGATACACTCTTCACAATCAAGCATCATGGTTTCGTTGGTTGCACCGGTAGCAGCCCAGAAATTATTCGCAAACGGCAACAGTTCCGGCAACATCGCTACATGTGGAATTTCGCTAGAGTTCAACGTCGGAACAATAAAACCACCGTCCACAACACCATCGCGGATACCGCCTAGTGTCGCCTGCCCTCCGAGCATCTGCCCCCCGACAAAAACCTGCGTATCCAGATCGACGCCATCCACCGCAGCAAGCCCATCAAAGAACTCCTGCGCTTCGACTGCTTCGATTGCCAAGGGCGGCATAAACGAGTTGTAGGTAAGCCGGTCCGCGCTTGCCGCAGATGCCAAACCTATCAGGGTCGCAACACCCAAAGCTTTGTACGAATTTAACATTTATTTTTCCTCCCTGTAACAGACCGAACATTCCGGCCTTTCTAAAGCCCCATGAGTTCTGGCAGCGATAAAACAATCCCGGGAAAGGCAATCAGAAGACCGATCACCACCAAGTCCACAACCAAGAACCACAGAACACCTTTGAAGATCGTCGAAAGCGTTACATCGGGGCCGACCAACGACTTCACGGCAAAGACGTTCAACCCAACCGGGGGCGACATCAGCCCAATTTCGACGAACTTAACGATAAGAATGCCCATCAAGGTCAAATCCAGACCAACCGTGTTAAACACAGGCAGCATGATCGGCAGCGTAAGGAACAACAGGCCAAGCGGATCCAGGAACATGCCAAGCACCAGGTAGCACGCACCACATATCAGGATGACCGCAAGTGGCGAGATATCCGAAGCCGCCATGAACTGGGCCAAAAATGTGGGCAGGCCAGAGAAGGCTAGGAAGCGGGTCAACAGGACCGCACCCAGAACGATGAAAAACAACGTCGCCGTGCCGACCAGTGCATCCCAGAAGCTGTCCTTGATTACCCTCCATGACAACGCCCTATTTGTCCAAGCGATCAAGAAAGTAAGCGCCGCGCCAAATGCTCCGGCCTCGGTGGCGGTTACAAAGCCGCTGTAGATACCGCCAATCACACTAAGCACCAGAATGGGAAGCGGCCAAATGCCTATGGTGACCCGCCAGCGGTCGGACCAAGTAGCCCTCACCTTATCACGCGGCGCAAGGCTTGGATTCAGCTTGGCACGGATGATAATCATCAACGCAAAAGCAAGGGCCGAAACAATCCCCGGAATGATCCCAGCAACGAAAAGTTTGATGATTGATGTCTGAGCAAAGACCCCAATTAGGATCATCAGGACGCTTGGCGGGATGAGCGACCCCAATGTTCCGGCAGAGGCAACAACACCGGTCGCCAAACCCATATCATAGCCGCCCTTTTTCATCTCGGGCAAGGCGATCCGACCCATTGTCAGGGTTGTTGCAAGACTCGACCCGGATGCTGCGGCGAAAGCCCCGCAAGCAAAATTCGTCGCCACCGCTACGCCGCCAGGAAGCCAACCTAACCAGATCCGCGCCGCGTCGAAAAGTGCCGTCGTCAACCCTGAACGGAAAGCAAGCGCCCCCATCAGCAAGAACATTGGGATTGCTGATAGCTCCCAACTGGCAGCCGTTTCGTACGGTATAAGGCTGAGAATGCTGAACGCCGCGTGCCAACTTGTCAGAATCGCAATCCCGACAAAAGCGACCAGACCCAAGGCAAGACCAATCGGCACACGCAGCGCGATCATAAAGAGCGCGACACCCATACCCCAAAAGCCGATTGCAAGTGAACTCATGAGTTTACGCCTCTTTGAGTTTCTTTTTTCCGGGCGGCTTCGATATTGCGTCCATAATGAAGGAAACGCGTAAAGTGAGTGATCAGCGCGAGACCAGAAACCAGGACGACCAAACCCATGGCCAGCACAGGTATCCATCGGGCGGGCCAAGTCGGCAGAAAAAAAGAAGATGTCTGGATTTGTTCGTGTATTTCGGTCGCCCGCAACGCCTCGACTCCGGTCCGCCACGCTAACAGAGCACCATAGATTCCCATCAGTATTGCCGTTAGAAAATCCAGCAATATGCCTACACGCGCTGACAGCAGGTCACTCAACAAGCTGGCACTGATATGCTGATCCGTGGCCTGAACAAAGGCGAGCGGAAGGAATATCAAAGCAACCATATAGTAACGCGAAACAATCTCGGTAGTTCCAGACAACGGCACTCCCACGACATATCGCAAGGTGACATCCGCAACCACGTGCAGTACCATCAGCGCCATCAAGATGCCTCCCAGCATGACGGCAAGCTCGCTGATTCTCCTTGAGCGGTGAAACAAATGATTGAACTGGTTTGTCGCTGAATCTTGCATCACGACGCCTTTGAAATACCATGGTGGGCAAGGCTTTCATCCCCTTGTGTCGCCACATGATACGCGATTCCCGCTGGAACCGTTTCCGTCCAGCAAAGATCAACATCCGCAGCCGACAATGGACCGCCACGCTCTTCTCCCAATGCGTTGGCCGCTGTCCAAAGCCTTGTGCGCATCGAAGCGCGCAAGGGGACGGGCAAAGAAAACACTTTCTGGATCAGGCGCGCCCACGCCTCTTCTGTCCAGACGGATTCGTAAGCGTCACGCTCTGGACCAAAACAAAACATCTCCGGCTGCCGGGACGGCATCGTGTCGTGACGAAGCTGTGCAGTTGCGGCTTGGTCAATCACACCATCCTCAATCACAACGCTATAGAGTGCGCGCGCCGCCTGTTTCGAGATCAAACCATTCAACAGATCTTGAAGCACGTGCTCGGGATCTCGCTCATGGGAGTGGCCATACCCGCCACCGCCAGGTGTCAGAATGCGCAAGACATCACCGCAATCCACCTGAAGTGAATCGATTTTATCAAGCGGCTCAAACTCTGAACGTCCGGCCCGTTTGATGAAAACGGCTGCACGTTCTCCACACTTGCCGCCCATCAAACCCCACGGCCGAAAGCGGTGACGTTCCTGTCCGCGCGCGGTGACCAGGCAATCGTGCTCCAGCACCTCAAACTCGAAAATGATGCCAAGCCCGCCACGGAACTTGCCCGCGCCACCCGAATCGGGCCGCAATGCATATTTCAAAATGCGAACACCAGAAACATTTTCCACGATCTCAATCGGGCTGTTGCGCAAATTGGCAATATCGACCACATCGCGCGCGTTTAGCCCATCACCATCTTCGTGCGCACCGGTACCACCAACCATTGGCTCCAGCACATTGACCTTCAGCCCGCCTTTGACCAGATCAGGCTCGGTAAACACGATAGGCGCGATATAGCCCGCCCCTGCAGCCGGAATCGCACCGGGAAAAGCCTGCGCCAGCGCGCCTCGAATGGTATCCTGTACCCGCACGCCGGTGGTCGTACGCAGTCCAACTGCTGCGGGCGCTGTACAATTCACCACCGATCCAGGCTGGGAAATCACACTGACAGATCGCATAAGCCCGGCATTCACGGGAATATCACGGTCAATGGTCAGCAACACGAACATAATTGTATAGACCAGCCAAGGATGGGCCGCCCCATCGGAATAGATATTGAACGCTGTTCTGAGTTGAGAATCCGATCCTGTGAAGTCCAACTCGATTTCATCGCCCTGAATAGTCAACGCCACGCAGAACTTGATTGGAATGTCGGACACCACATCATCGTCAAGGTAATCCGCAAAGTGGTAGGTGCCATCGGGAATATCCCGTATCACTGCCCGAGCGCGCATTTCGCTGTATTGCAAAACGTCATACATCGCGTCCACGAAGCCGTCCCGACCATATTTATCGACACTCTCCTGGACCCTCTGATCTGCGACACGCAATGCTGTCACCATGGCTTTCAAATCGCCCCAGTTGTCATGCGGCACTCGGCAATTGCACAAAATCAGGTCTATCAGTTCCTTGTTGAGCGCACCTGCCCGATACAGATAGGACGGCGGAATACGGATCCCTTCCTGATATATTTCGTAACTTGAAGGCGAAAGGCTACCAGCGACCCGCCCGCCGACATCTGTCGAATGCACGTAGGAATACGCAAAGCAAACCAACTCTCCATCGTGAAAAATCGGAGACAGCAGACTTATGTCGGGCAAGTGCGAAGATAGGCCTCCACTGCTGTACGGGTCGTTGCAGATCAGGATATCGCCTTGCTCGAAACGCTCGAACGATCCGATCACTTTCTTGAAATTCAGGTTGGCAAACATGGTGATCCCAATGCTATGCGGATACCCGAATATCTCGCCCTCAGGGGTCACCAATGCCACACCGAGATCTGCCGTTTCATTCACGAACGCGGTATGCCCCGTGCGCTGCAACGAATATCCCATTTCCTCGGCGATCGAACGGAAACGCTGTACGAAAATATCTAGTTGCGCTGAGTCTGTACGCAAAGACGAAATTTTTCCGGTCATGTTCATGTCCTCTACTTCGCGCGCGTCAAAAGAAGGTTTCCAGCGGTATCGCAATGTGCCGTGAAGCCTGCTGTCACAACGGTTGTCGTATCGAATTGTTCGATAACCGCCGGGCCGGTTATCATGTCGCCTGCGCGAACATCACCTCGCTGGAATATGTCAGCCCGGTGCGCCTGCCCCCCATGAAAGATTGTTCGATTGCCTGTGGAGACAAGTTTCTCGCCCGATTGCCGCTCCGCGACCGGCGGCAACGCAGGTTTTGGCCGACGGCCGATCACCTTGACCCGCAGTGAAACCAGCTCCACGGAAGCTGACAAGTCACTGTTGTGATAGAGTTTCTGATAGGTCTCGTGAAAAGAACTTGCCAAATGCTCTGGCGTCAATGCGCTTGCATCAATATCAGCCGGCAATGTCACATCCACATCGAACGCCTGACCGCCATACCGCATGTTCGCAGAGCGGACGATTTCCACACGCTCGATAACGGGGTTCTCCTCTCTAAGACTTGCCCGCCCCTCTTGTTCAAGCTCCTGATAAACGTTTTGGATCGTGCCTGTGTCGAGTTCGGCGAGAGGCCGCCGCAGGCTTCTGATGTAATTATATTGATAGTCCGCAATTGTCGCACCAAGAGCACACATCGTCCCCGGGGATGGCGGCACCAAAATCTGTCCGATGCCGACCTCTTCTGCCAACAGGCACGCATGGGTTGGTCCGGCACCACCAAATGCGATCAGCGTGAATTCACGCGGATCAAGCCCGCGCTTGGTCATCATCGGCAAGATCGCACTCGTCATTGTCGCCGTTCCCAAGCGAAGGATTGCTTCGGCGGCCTCTTCAACTGTGCTATTCAATCGTTGCGCAATACGCTCAACTGCAGCCAGCGCGTTCTCTCGCTTCAAGCTCAGCGATCCGCCAGCGAATTTCTCTGGATCCACATATCCGGCCACCAGATAGGCATCCGTTACGGTTGCTTCTGTCCCGCCCCGTCCATAACAGGCGGGCCCTGGCTCTGCACCAGCACTCTGTGGGCCTAGTTTCAGGATACCGAACGGATCGAACCACGCGATGGAACCGCCCCCGGCACCCACAGCAAATACATCTACTGTTGGCATGACGATGGGAAAGTCGCCGATCTCTGCATCGGTGGAGTAGACCGGCTCTTTTTCTCGTATGATCGAAAAGTCAGCGCTGGTCCCGCCGATATCCAATGTTACCGCATCTCCGACACCGCTCAACGCAGCAACATAAGCGGCGCCCACGACGCCAGATGCTGGGCCTGACAGCATGGTGTTCACTGGCTTTGCCTTCGCGCTCGAGGCGCTCAAGACCCCGCCGTTAGATTGTGTAATCTGAAGTGCCGTTTGAAGGCCGACTTCCTTCGTGTCGATGACGAGATTGTCCACATAGCGGCTCATGATCGGCTGCACATATGCGTTGAGGGACGAAACGCTGGCGCGTTCGTACTCACGGATCTCAGACCAGAGATCGGACGAGCAAGACAGGTAAAGATCAGGGCGCCTTTCACGAACCCTCATCGCAAATTTTTTTTCAACCGCATCGCTTTTGTATGCGCCAAGCAAGCAAATTGCGACACTCTCTACATCCGAAGACAAACTATCGAGCACCTCATCCAAGGCCTCTATCCCGGCATCAGGTTCTGCATCATCCCCACGAACCGGGATCTCAAAAACATCTCTCCGTTCTACAAGAGTAGTCGGCAACGCTGCCTTGAGATTAAAGATGTCCTTCTTCCGCAGGCGCGCGATTTCCAGAATATCTCCATTCCCCTCACTGACGATTAATGCACACCGCGCCCCTCGGCGCTCCAGAACTGCATTCAGCGCAATCGTCTGTCCGTGCACGAAATAGGAGATTTCTTGCGGGGTACTACCGACTGAAGACATCAGTTCCTGAATACCATTCGCGACCGCCTGCGATGGCGAAGACGGCGTACTCGCGACCTTGTGGGTATGAGATGCGGAGCCGTCAAGAGCCAGAAGGCTCAGATCCGTAAAAGTTCCACCGATGTCGATGCCAAGCTGAAAGTGTCCGTCGCCCACATTGCCCTCCCAAGCGCCGCGTTTCTTTATTCGTAATATATTTATGCAAAGCGTAATTCGTCAACACCAAAAACCGCCAGTTATCTGCGACGGGGGATTCACGCAGGGATGGCTCGATCTGACACCTGCAAGGCATTGTATTTGCAACAACACGCCTTTACCTGCCGCCGCACTGAACTGCGTTTGGGGAGTTGACCAAAGTAAGCGCGAGTGCGAAATATAACTCTCTCGACCCGGAATCATACGCCTTTGGGGCCTCCAAAGAGCGTCATAACATCTGGCGATGGAATCAAAGGAATTGGGATGGAAGGCAAAGGTAATCCGCGCCAACATGTGCAATCCGTAGTCGTTGGCACTCGGCTCCTTGAAGCATTGATACGACGCAACAATGCAATGTCCCTTTCCGAGATTGCCAAAGTCGCGGACATGGCCCCAGCCAAAGCACACCGTTACCTCGCAAGCTTCGTGGAAACGGGCCTCATCAAACAAAGCGTATTGACCGGACTCTATGACCTTGGCCCTCTCGCCTTGGATCTCGGCCTCGCCGCCATTCGACGCCTTGACGTCGTTGAGCTCGCTCACTCCTTCATGGTCGAGCTCGGCGAAGAAACCGGCGAGACCACATCTCTTTCCGTTTGGGGAAATTTTGGAGCGACGCTTGTGCGCTGGATTCCAAGCAACGCGCCAGTCAATATCACAGTAAACGTTGGCTCTGTGCTGCCGCTTCTTACATCATCAAACGGCAGAGTATTCGCCGCCTACCTGCCTGCTGAGATCATAGATCCGCTAATCCATATGAATCTAGCGAACCACAGCGATGAGCTGAATCAGCAAGGGATCTATTCGCGTGCCGATGTCGACCGGATTCTGCAAGATGTTCGCGACAAAGGCCTTGCGGCAGCCACTGGTATGGTCGTCCCCGCAATCGCATCGGTAAGCGCCCCGATATTTGACCGCACCAATACCGTCGTAGCCGCCCTCACGATTGTCGGGATCACGGGTATGATTTCGACAGATGAGGACAGTGAAATCAGTCGTGCACTCCTGGGCAAGGCCTCTCTACTTTCGAAAGCTCTGGGCGCTGTCATCTGAACCCAAGCCAGTTTGAGCATCAAACAAGACGGCTTGTTAAGGCTCGAGGCGGTCGATTTTTTCTCTCCATTTTTTTTCGACATCGGGGTTTCTGGTGTATTTTGGTGTTTCTGCGCGCATGATGCGTGTTGCGTTTTCGACGAGGACGTCGGGCATGACCGTGTAGAGATCAATGGTGTGGCCCAGGATATGCGGGGTGAGGATCACCCGGTCGAGGCCGCGCAGCGGGTGGTCGGCGGGCAGC
>NZ_JBDOQR010000109.1:0-7902 GCF_039839315.1 Phaeobacter sp. CAU 1743
GGCGCAAGGCGGACCCAGACCTCATCTGTCAACACAAACCGCTCTTCGTTCATTCAAACCTCCATTTTGGAAGCTTGAATCAGATTTCAGCCAGCTTGGGAATCCTGAATGTCCACAGACCCTAGAAACATCGCCCCGATCGCGGTCTGCGAGAACAGCAGAGCCAACGCCGAGCGCACCATCGAATGGGTGCGAAAGACCACGACGCCGAACCACATCGCCGCGCCGCCGAAGAACGCCAGAAAGATCATCTGAACCGTCATATCGGCACCACCAGGGCGATCACGCCCACGACAAAGACATTGGCCAGCGCCAGCGAGATCCCTAGCTTCCAGCTCAGCGCCAGATAGCGCGCCTCGCGGATGCGCGGCATGTAGCGTCCGACACTCAGCATAGCCGCAGCCACGGCCAGGATCTTGATCGCGCTCCAGGCCCAGGCGGGCAGCCACGGGCCCAGCCAGCCGCCCAAATAGAAGGTCACCGTCGCCCCCGCCAGCGCCAGAATAATGACCATCCGCGCCAGCCGCAGCACCGCCAGCCGCACGCCGGTATATTCTGCCTCGACCCCGCCGGCCAATTCGCCGGTAGCATCGGGCAGGTCCAGCGGCGGCAGCCAGGCCAGCCCCATCGCCGCCACGACGAACAGGACAAACCCCATCGGCTGGTACAGCACGTTCCAGAGCTGCGCCTGCGAGGCGACGATCTCAACCGTCGAGAGCGACTCCGCCCGCATGGCGACGGCGGTGATCGGCATCACGATCAGCATGGCATAGGCAATGAACTGGCCCAGGAACCGCCAGCCCGCAATCATTGCGTAGGCCCCGTTCGGCCCCCAGCCCGCCATGATCAGCGCCACCAGCACATAGGCCAGCGCAGCGTTCAAAAACAGCGCCCCGGTGGCCAGATCGGTAATGATAAGCTCCGGTGCCAGCGGGATCACCGCCACCGCCATCAGCCCCGCCACCAACAGCAGCACCGGCCCAAGCTCAAAGAACAACCAGTCAGATTTGCGCGCCAGCAGCGATTCCTGCCCCATAAGCGCCAGGGCGGCCCAGGCCGGACCCGTCAGGCTCAGGTGTCCATGCACGGCCCATCGTTCGATGACGGCCAGCGCATAGGCCCCGGCGGCGAGCGACAGGAGAACGACAAGAATGCTCATCCACGCACCTCCCAGGGCGACAGGTCGAGCGAGGCGACGGCGCTCAGGGCATCGCCCAGTTCCCGCTGCGCCGTCACCGTTTCGACAAGGGCGATGTTCACGTCTGTCGGCGTGTCGAGATCGGCTTCGACCACCTTGCCATTGGCCAGCTTCACGCGCAGCGACGCCGTGCCGCGCGGTGTTTCGATGCGAGCCTCGCCCTCGCCCGACACCCTGTCCACATCCGGCACCTGCGGCACAGCAATCCTCCCGGCGGCCGCGATCACGTCGAGACTTTGGGCGATCTCGTCGCAGCGCAGCCGCAGCCGGGCCAGCGCATCGCCGCCGTTGCGGACGCGCATTTCGAACCCGAGATCCTTCAGCGTTGGATCACCCGTTCGGGCATCCGATCCGCCACCTCGCGCCCGGTCCACCGGGCCGCTGGCCGGGGCGTCCTTGCCGATGCGCGCGATGCGTCTAAGCCGCATCCGCATCAGCGGGGCCGCCTGCACCCGGCGCGACAGCCGCCGGATCGCCCCAGCCTGCGTGGCGATCCCGGCAACGTCGGCACCTTGAACGGCCAGTTGCAACGCCCCAGCGCGCGCGGCGAGCCACAAAAAACCCGACTGAAGGCCGAACTCGGCCAGCCAGTTCAGGTGGCTGGCGATCCGCTCGCGTTCCACGGCGGCGGCGCGGCCACGGCGCGCGTCATGGTCGGGCTCGACGCCGGCGGCCACCTCAATCGCAGCGCAAGCCAGCGCGCGATAGGACACGGGGCTGAGCGGCATCATGGTGGCCAGACGCTCGACGAAATCGGCCACCCTCATCTGCGGCCCATCCATCAAATCCGTCGCGCCGACAAGGCTCGTGGCGTCGCTGGCCGCAACGGTATCGCCATCCAGCGTCAACGTCAGCCGCAGCCCAGCCGGCAGGCCGGGAAAGAACGGCCCGAACGGCACCTTGATCCAGTCCATCTGTAACCCGTCGCTGCTGCGCGGCTGGTCCTTGGTCATCTCGACCATCGACATGAAATGCGGCTCGATCCCGTCGATAGCGGCCTTGGAGTGGCCGGAATGGTCCTGCTGTTTGCCATGATCGCCGTGACCGCCATGCCCGTGACCGTGACCGGGACCGTGGCTTTCCACCTCCTCCGCCTTCACCAGGTTCATGCCGCATTTGGGGCACTTGCCCGGTGTGTCGCTGATCACCTCGGGGTGCATCGGGCAGGTATATGCCCCCGCCCCGCCCGCGTCCTCGGCGTGGCCCGCATGTGCGTGATCGGCGGGGTTTGACCTGTCCTCCGGGGGCATGTCGTGGCCACCGTGCCCACCATGTCCATCGGACGCTGTTTCGCGCGGCACCAGCGTCATGCCGCATTTAGGGCAGTCTCCGGGGGCGTCGCGGACGATTTCGGGGTGCATCGGGCAAGTGTATTCCACGCGCACCTCAAGAGCGGGGGCGTTAAACTCCCCGCTGTCAGCGCGAAACGCGCCCGCGGCGATCACGCGGCGCAGATCGGCCAGCCCGGAGTGCAGCCCGGCCTGGGTCAGCGGGGCCGACACGTCCGCATCGGGCAACGGGGCGATGTCGCCGGCACCCAGCGCAAGGATCGCGCGGGGGCGCGGGATCTGCGCGTAGGTGACGGCGGCGGCATCGCGCAGACCGGGGGGCAAGGGGCCGACGACGATCAACAGATTCGCATGGCGCGGGGTGCCGACAAGCCGCAGATGCGACCCGGACAGATCGAGCCCCATCGCCCGCGCGACAGAGGGGCCGGGCAGCACGAAGGCCGGCAGATCGCGCGCCATGGCCGCCGCGACCGCCCGCCTGATCCCGGACATCGCGCCCTCTCGCGCCCCGACCAAGGTCATTGCCGCCTCAACGCGCCCTGGCTCCAGCCATAGAGCAGGCCCAAGAACAGGATTGCCAGGAAAACGCCCATGTCGAGCAATGCGATCAGCCCTTCTTCGCGGTAGACGACCGCCCACGGATACATGAACGCCATCTCCATGTCGAAGGCCAGAAACAGCAGCGCATAACCGGCATAACGCGCATGGTAGCGCACCCAGACCGGATCGCGCGACAGGGTGCCGGCGGTGGCGGGCACGTCCTTGCCGGGTTCCGCGCGCGCCCGCCCGATGGCCCGGGCGAACCCATAGAGGCTGAGCACGAAACCGAATACACCGACGCTCAGCCCGAAAAGGATCGCGTATTGGGAAAGTTCGCTCATCCGTGGCACCTCATTTGATTTCCCAAGTCTGTTTCATACTAGAAGATTCTGCAATGCGGTCAATTCGTAGGGGCGAGTGGTCAGCAGACAGCAAACAAGAGGACGCGACCAGACCCGGATCGTTACACTTTGCTCAACTCAGTCCGGCCAGCCACCACGACACTGCAAACAAAAGAGCCGAATTGGGGTCGGCCCTGCGCGTGTATTCCCGTTCAGAAGCCGTCCGCTTCGGTCTGCGCGCTGGCCAAAAGCGAAGCCAAGCGATGCCCGAAACCGTCATGATTCTGTAACAATCGCCTGCCATTCAGCGGCAAGGGTCTTTGGCGGGATTCGCCAGCCTGTAGCCCCGCCGGATACCCGGTTGAAAGAGACTCTTGCGGATGCCTCGATGGCATTTCCCTGACAGAATTGGAGAACACGAAATGAAAATGAAGTTTATACCGGCGGCATTGCTCGCCGCTGCGGCGGGCGTCGTGCAGGCCGACGAAACCTCTGGTTTCAACCTCAAGGCAGGGAGCGGGATAACCTTCAAGAGTGCTGATGGTACCGCGTCTTTCCGGGTGGGGGGGCGCCTGCAGTGGGATTACGATTCGACCGATTCCGACATCAGCGGTAAGAGCGATGATTTCGATGTGCGTCGCGCACGGATTTTTTTCCAGGGTAAATATCTCGACTGGGCCTTCAAGGCACAGTTCAATCTCGCCGAAAGCGGTACCGGCGGCGGCAGCGCCGAGGACCTCTATCTGCGCTACACCGGTTTTGGCAAGATGGCCCGGATCACAGTGGGTAAGCAAAAAGAACCGTTTGGCTTTGAGCAACTTACCAGTTCGAAGGACATATCATCGCTTGAACGCTCGGCCCTGACCGAATTCTACGCGCCCGGCCGCAACGCCGGTGTGCAACTGCACGGTGCAGGTGACAACTGGACCTACGGCCTGGGCGTTTTCGAGGCGGCCGGCAACGGCAGCGATGATTTCGGCAATACGGCCATCACCGGCCGCGTTACCTATGCCCCGATCCAGACCGATGATCTGGTCTTGCATCTTGGCGCCGGCTTTACCAGCCGTGATGCCGCTCTGCCTGCCAACGAAACCGATGCGTACAACATCGAATTGGCGGCCGCATCGGGGCCCTTTCACACGCAGGCCGAATACTTCAACGCTGACACGGGCGGGGTTGATGTGGACGGATACTACATTCAGGCAGGATGGATTCTGACCGGTGAAAGCCGTCCCTACAGCAACGGCGTGTTCAAGCGGGTGAAGCCAAGCAGTTCGAAAGGTGCATGGGAAGCAGTGCTTCGCTACGAGGACGGATACGGCAAGTTCAGCGATGTCGGTCTTGGTACGACAGAGGGTAAGCAAACCACCGTCGGCATCAACTATTACCCGAACAACGCCGTTCGCCTTGGTCTGAGCTACATGGATGGCAAGCAGGCCAGCGGCGAGAACGGAAAAGAGATCAGGGCACGAATGCAAATCGTATTTTGACCTGACCGGTACAGAAGGGGAGTGGGCAAAACTTGGGGGTGTCTGTGTATGCTAGTGGTTCATTGAGAGGGGAACTACCATGGACGTGCGAATTATTGTCGAGACGACTTTCGAGAACGGAACCACAAAGAGGCATCGTCTCGGCCGCCTATCCCGCCCGTTTCGGCGCACGCAACCTGAGGGTTTCGGGTTGTTGCTCGAAGATGCGAAGACGATCCTGGGGCAATTGCAGAATGCGATCCTGCGCGACCAGATCGAGGAAATTTCCGAAGCCAGCAGGATCTGTCCGGACTGCGACGGGGTCCGGGCTATACATGATTATCGGTCGCGGGTGCCCGACACGCTTTTCGGCAGGTTCGAGGTCAAAGCGCCGCGCATTCGCCGGTGCGCCTGCAATGCAAAATCCGATGTTGTCTTGGGCGGACCGCTTTCGCCTCTCGCTGACTATTTTCCGGATCGATCGACCCCGGAACTGCGACGCCTTCAGGCCGAACTTGGGGCGCGTCATTCCTTCCGGGAAGCGGCGCGTATCCTGGAAACCTTTCTACCTTGCGCGAAGCAGGTGAATACATCGGTGCGCAATCGACTGGGCAAAGTTGCCAGGGAAATCTGCGACAGCGAGCAGACTGAGCCGTTGGTTCCTTCAGCCGCCAAAGAGGCGCCTGCGTTGACGGTTTTCCTAGACGGTGCGCATATCCGATGCAGGCCGGAATACCAGAAGCGACACCTCGATGTTGTGGTTGGCAAGATCGAAAGCCACGATAGGTGCCGTCGCTTCGGCTTGGTGCAACAAGCGGTCCTGTCGCCTGCCAGTCAGCTTCGCCGGGACTTGATGTCTCTCGGTTGGGATCGCGAACAAACCGTCACGGTAATTTCGGACGGGGAACCAGCCCTGCCAAACCTCGTCCGCAATGCCGTCGGTGGAAAGGTACGCCACATCCTCGACTGGTGGCATATCTCGATGCGTATTCAGCACGTCGAGAACGCCGTAAAAGGCCTGCTGCAGAGCAGGGGTTTCTCCGGCATTCCAGTGCTGTTCAAACGTCCGGCCGAAACGCTGCGATGGTACCTTTGGCATGGAAAAGTTCTTACGGCCACGACCAGTCTGCAATGGTTGATCGTCGATTGCGCCCGGCTGGTTACAGATGACCGCGTGGCAACTGAAGCCACTCGGCGAGTGCAAGCTCGCTGCCGAGACCTCTATTCATACCTTGCGAACAACATGGACAACCTGACGAACTACGGCAAGCGACATCGAAGAGGCCTTCCGGTCTTTTCTTCCCGAGCAGAGGGCTGCGTGGACGACATCGGGAACACCCGCATGGGCAAGCGCCGCCGCATGAGATGGTCGCCCAAAGGAGCCCACCGCGTGGCGGTTGTCCGCGCCGCCGTTCTCGACGGTCGGCTAACCGGCGCCTACCAAAGAGCAGCCGCATAACCCCCAAGTTTTGCCCACTCCCTGCTGCGGCAGGATGGTACATCCTGCAGCCGACCCACTCCCAGACGAGTACTCAGACGGACGAAAGAATGGCACTTCCCGCAGGTGCGCTTGCAACTGTCAGGCTGCCCCCAAGTTTCACCGAGCAAGAGCAAATCGGCAAGCGTGCCTATGGTGCGGCCTGCGCGACCTGCCACGGCGTCAATGGGCAGGGTCAGGACGGCGTTGCTCCACCGCTGGTGCACAAGATTTATGAGCCGGGCCACCACGGTGACATGGCGTTTGTCCTCGCAGCACAGAATGGTGTTCGGGCGCACCATTGGAAGTTTGGCAACATGCCAGCTGTCGAGGGCGTAACACGAGCAGAAGTATTGAATATCGTGGCATATATACGGGCTCTTCAAAGGGAAAACGGAATTAACTGAGTGACCTGTCGACCTGAGGCAAAAGCATAACAGCCATCCAGTAGATAATAACTGTCATCAACGGGGAGAGAAACGAATGAAACCTAAATTTATCGCAACGCTAGGGAAAGTCTGAAAAACCTCGTGCTCTTAGCGTGTTGCGGTAGACTGAGCGGGACCTTGAAGGATGCCCGCCGATGCCCAAACAGCCCGCCTTTCCTGCGCTACGCCAGTCGATGAAGAAGAAACAGACGCGGCGTGAGAAGTTCCTCGCCGAGATGGAGGCAGTGGTGCCGTGGTTACGCCTTCTCGCACTTGTCGAGCCGCACTATCCGAAGGCCGGGCCGAAGGGCGGTCGGCCTCCGATGCCGATGGAGACGATGCTGCGGGTCTATTTCCTGCAAAGCTGGTACGCGCTGAGCGATCCGATGGCTGAGGAGATGCTCTACGATAGCGAGGCGATGCGGCGGTTTGCCGGGATCGAGCTTGGCGATGACCGCATTCCCGACGAAACGACGATCCTCAACTTCCGGCACCTGCTGGAGAAGCATCAGCTGACCGAGAAGCTGTTTGCCGAGGTGAACGCCTACCTTGCTGACAAGGGCATCACGCTGCGCTCGGGCACGTTGGTTGATGCGACGATTATCGATGCGCCGTCGTCGACGAAGAACAAGTCCAAGGCCCGTGACCCCGAGATGTCGTCAACAAAAAAGGGCAATGACTGGTATTTCGGGATGAAAGCCCATGTGGGCGTGGATGCTGACAGCGGCATCGTCCACAGCCTGGAGACGACCACAGCCAAGACCCATGACAGCCAGGTTTGGGACGAGCTTCTGCACGGCAAGGAAACATCCGTCTGGGCAGACAAGGGGTATGTCCACGCCGGTCGGGAGGCCGCCTTCACGAAAGACGGCGACGCCTTCTGGGGTGTGATGCGCAAGGCCCCCAAGGGCGGTGAGCTGGATGAGCTAGACGAGCAGATCAACCGGATCATCGCGAAGGTGCGCGCCAAGGTTGAGCATCCGTTCCGGATCCTCAAGCGCCAGTTCGGCCATGTCAAAGCCCGCTACCGGGGTCTGGCGAAGAACCGGGCGCATCTGTTTACGCTGTTTGCCCTCGGCAACCTGTTCCTGATGCGCAGGAGGCTCGCGGCATGAGGCGGAGTCCGTCCAAAATCGGCCAAACCGCCGCTCAGGCGGCCA
>NZ_JBDOQR010000109.1:7912-8770 GCF_039839315.1 Phaeobacter sp. CAU 1743
AGACGTCCTTTTGCCGCGGGACTTCCTTCGGTTGGCCGCCGAGCTCGTAGAGCACCGGCTCAACTTGGTACCGGCTCAAGCCACTAACCGACGTCCGTGTCGCAGACGCATAGAGCCGATTCAGCGCGGAGCCGCTCTTCGACTGGATGTAGGTGGCGGTCACCCCGCCGGACGTCTGGAAGGAGGTGCTGCCGGCGCAGCTCTACCTGAGGTTGCGGCAGCTTTTGGACTAGGCGGGCTAGCGGGACTGTTCTTTCTTGCGTGAGAAGCGGCCGGTGCTGCTCCCGCCGGCGTGGACCCGAGCGTAGCGGAGGGACTATCGGTGGCGCTTCTAGTTGCCGCAGCTCGGGAACGGCCGTCGTGGAGGAAGGTCTGCAGGCCGCCCCACTGGCGGTGGATGTAGGTCAGCTTCTCGCCGAGGCGCGACTTAGCCGAGATACGCAGACGCTGTGCCTGCAGCCAATCACCGAACTCGGCCATGGTTCAACTCGGCCACGAGATGCTCGAGCCGCCGGTTGGCTTCCTTCAGGGCGCCGTTTTCCTGCAGAACCGCCAGAACGGCGGCGCGCTGGCTCTCGGGGATCGCGGACAGGTCGATGGGCGGGGCGTCGGGCATGGCTGGATTATACCGGGCCCGGGGCGCCGATGCCCGGTTATTCAATAGGCCGAGTCACTCTGCCACAGCCGGTCGGCGCACCTCCAGAGATCGAACCCGGCGCCAATCCAAACCAGCAAACAGGGCCTCGAACTGCGCCCGGTTCAAGGTCATTGCCCCGTCGCGGATCGCGGGCCAAGTGAAGGTGTTTTCTTCCAGCCGTTTGTAGACCATCACGAGTCCGCTACCGTCCCAGAACAGGA
>NZ_JBDOQR010000011.1:0-102519 GCF_039839315.1 Phaeobacter sp. CAU 1743
GCTCCAAAGCGCCGCGGGCGCCCACCGAAAAAGGAGAAAATGATCGCAAAAACCGGCTGATCACCGAGACCGAAAAGTGGGGAATTTTACTTCGCCACTTTTGGGGATTTTTGAAACGGCATTTACAGCTATCGCTGCCAGCCTCCCGGGCAGGCTTTTCAAGGAAGACCTCATTCCGTGTTGGATTGGATCCTATGGTGCCCCGCGATCTCGCGGGACAGGGTCGTGATGGGTGAGAGGCCCGGGCTTGGGCGGACCCCTTTGATTCTACATAGGCTCAGGCGGCAAGCTCCGCGCCCCCTGCCCTATCGCCGTCCTCTTTGCCAACGATTTCGAGCCGCGCGTTGCGATAGCCTTCCCTGGCGATCCAGAGCTCGGCAGCCGTGACGGACTCGGCCAGATGCAGCAGCTCCGTGCAACCGCCGAAATCCAGCACGACGCGCACCTGTCCGGGCTTCGGCTCCTCAGCCACTTCGAATGTCAACGCACTTTCAGCCGAATGAGTCCGCATGATGGTGACAAGAATGACCCCGTCGGAAGAGAAGTTCCCCTCGTGCAGCGTGAACGACGCCGGCGCCGTCCAGGTCGGATAGGGTCGCGGCGGCTCCTTCTTGACGAGACGGCCGACGCCGTTCGAGCGCTCCCAGGCCGCGAGCTTCTTTGTGAACCGGGCGGGCGGTTTCGTTGTGCTATCGGTGTAGCGAATGAGCGCGCCCAGGGGCGCGGTTTCGAGAATGGTGGTTGCAGACATGATTCCTCATCCTGAATGCGTCATTTTGCATTCATCTTATTGATATTGTTGTATTTTATGTGATTGAGGGCGGGTTTCCCCGCCCTCGGATGGCGCGGATCACTCGGCAGCCATCATCGACGCATCATCACCCGGCAGGTCAGCGGTGAGGAAGGCGGGAAGATCGACATCCTCGGACTGACTGGCGTCGGAAACGGGCTCAGGCGCCCCCTGCCCTTCCGCACCGTCGAGTGCTACCAGGTCGTGACGGCGAAGAACCTCTGGCAACCAACCGCTGCCTTTCAGCAGACGCTCGGCTTCGGTCGCCATCTCGCCCTTCTTCAGGTGATCGAGGAGTTGCGCCGTCCCCTCCCCTTTCGCCTCGCGCACGGCCTCGAGGATCCGGGCCTTGGGCACACGGTTCAGGTAGGTATCGGCCGTCGGCTGCCAACCCGCCTCGACCATATCGAGTTCGACCGCCTGTGCGACCAAGTCCGACTGGGTCATCCGCTTGGTCAAACCGCTGGCGGAGATACCGGCACCATAGGGGTTCACCTTTTCATGGAGCGCGTTGATCCCGAAGCTGAGGCAATGCGCGAGCAGGGACAGCCGGCTCACCTGATCGAGGGACGCCAGGTAATCCCAGAGAGCGGCATCGTCGCCGAGCGGCAAGTCGGACTCCCACTCCACGTGGCGATCGTCCACCAGCTTGGCCACCACGCTATCCTTCAGATCGCTCGCCTGCGCGGACATGTAGACGTGACGTACCGAGGCCTCGAGGCAGCTTCCGGCCGAACTGGACGTCCGGAAGGTGTCATTGACGAGCTTCAGGAGCAGCAGCGTCAACGCGACGTCAGGGGAGCGACCGACCGCTTCGCGCAGTGCCAATGTCCGGTGCGCCGTCAACTCCATGACCAGTCGCTCAGGCAAGGGCTTCAACGCACCATCATCCTCGTCGTCGGGCACGTTGGCGCCAAGCGCCTGACCAGCAGAGGTGATCACCGTGCCATGGCCAACACCATCCACATGGCTCCCCGCTGAAAGCTCAGCGCCCTGCCCGTCTGCCGCCTGTTCACCGCTGTGGACGTCGGCATCTTCCTGAGGCTCATCCTCGGGCCGCACAAAGCCCCGATAGACAGCAAGTTCGCCATAGCGATCAAGCGTCACGAAAGCCCCTGCCCGCGCGATCTCCTCACCGTCGAAGATCAGCGGCCGAGCCTCGAGCTTCTCCATCGCGACTTCCAACGCGCCAAGACGATCGTCGATCTCTTCGGGGAATTCATCCTGGCCCTCGTATTCCTCCTCGAGCGCCCGGTACTCGGCAAGCAGCTTGGCATGGGCCGCGCCTTCGTCATCCGTCATCGGCGCCGGGTCTCCGCTCAGCCGCCGCAAACCGTGGCTGTAGCCATAGGGCAAGTCGAGAGAGACCTCGATCCACTTCCAGCCCTCGGTCGCGATCGCTTCGGCTTCAGCCTGGAGCTTTTCGCTGACCAGACGATCGAGCAGGGCAGGGTCTTCCAACCAGCCGCCGTCATCGCCCTGGAAGAGGTCATGCAACATGGTGCCGCCAGCAGCCTCGTACGCCTCGACGCCGACAAAGGCGGCACGCCGGTCAGAAGCCCGTACCGAGGTTTCCGTCAGCATCCGCCGGATCTGATAGGGCTCCTTGTTCCAGGACGACTTGATCGCCTCCCAGACCTGAACCTGGCGCTCATGATCCGGATTGATCGTGAAAGCCATAAGCTGCTCCAGCGTCATCTCGTCCTCGGCATAGAGCTCGAGCAGGGCAGGGGCCACGGCGGCGAGTTTCAGGCGCTGTTTGACCACCTGCGGCGTGACGAAGAAGGCGGCTGCGATCTCTTCATCGCCCTGACCCTTCTCCCGAAGCGCCACGAAGGCGCGGAACTGATCGAGCGGATGCAAGGCAGCGCGCTGCATGTTCTCAGCGAGCGAGTCATCTTCGGCGAGGATGGTGGAATTGGCGTCCCGCACGATGCAGGGAATGGGCGTCGTCTTGGCCAAGCGTTTCTGCTTCACCAGGAGCGACAGGGCCTGGAAGCGTCGGCCGCCAGCGGGGATTTCGAACTTGCCGGTCTCGGACCCATCATCCGCCAGAACGGGCCGGACATTCAGGCTCTGCAGCAGCCCCCGGCGGGCGATGTCTTCGGCCATTTCCTCGACCGAGATGCCGGCCTTGATGCGCCGGACGTTGGCCTGGCTCAGGACGAGCTTGTCGAAGGGAATGTCCCGGGACGGGGACAGGGTGACTTTCTGGGCAGATTTCGCCATCAGATCTTCTCCACGACGGGCGCCGGAAGCCACTCTTCCGATCTCACTTCCCGTCATCCCTTTCACAACCCCTCTCTCCCTCGACCGTAGTTGTCCGCGGACAATTAGTTGGCGGAAGCAGTAGAGCACTGTCCGATTAAATCGGCTGTGGTTGTGCCCGACAGAGACGCCTGACAAGCTGCTCTGGAACGAAATCAGCGCTGTTTCTTCCAGACGTTATCGATCGAAAATAGGCACCGACCTTTTGGACTTTGTCGTGGAATTGCATGATGGCCCAGACGGTAAGCGCTGCCCCTTCTATGCCCAAGTGTTCTTGAGCATCTTGGTAGTTTCTTGAGTCAATCCCGAGCATTGGTGCGAGAGTTCGTGCGTGTGAAACCACGTCTGACATAGTCTTCACTGGTTTGAGTGAAAATTGGGCTGCTTCAGGGCAGGCGCTAAGGATTTCGGGAACGGTAATGGGCATTGCCCTTGGATGTGAGGGTCGAGTTTTCGGTGTGTGTTGGTCTCTTTTATCAATATATTCTTTGTTTGAGTTATGATGGTGGCGGACATTTTGGCCGTCATTGCCGGACATTTTTTCCTCTCCGGCGACGACCGCTTCACAAGGTTGTTCGACTTCCATGGCCTCGACGTCTAGGCCAGCCAAGAGGCTGCAGCATTCATCCAGTGAAAGCTTTCTGCGAAGAGTGCGTATAGCGATTAACGCATGAACGTCGTCGGGTTCGGCTTGCAGGATGTCGTTTGCTGCGGCTCGTATCTTCGCTTTGAGGTAGGCGATCTGGTCGTTTTCGCGAAGGGCCTGGGCCGCAAGCTCTGCGATCTTTGGGAAGCGTTGAAACAAGGGTGTGAGGTCGAACCCGAATCGAATGGCGGTGCCTTCGGTTACATTTCGTTTGCTGAACCTTTTTCGATTTGAGCTATCACGGCGAACAAGCAGCCCGAGTTCTTGGAGAATGGCTGCGTGGCGCCTTATCGTTCGGTCGGAAATCCCATTTCGCCGGAACGCAAGTGTGGCATTCGATGCGAAGACGGTGTTGTGCTGCCTTTTCGGCGGAAGGCACGAGAGCATCGCGTCGAGCGTCGCAATGACTGATGCTTTTAGACCCATCAACGGAGCCGCCTGGCGCAGTGTGTCGATGATGATGTGACGTTCGGGGCGGCCGTTGTCCGCGGACAACAGTATCTCTGTCCGCTCTCCAACGGAGGCGGATGCTTGAGTAAATGCCATGAATTTTTCACGACAACCGGTCGGGAAAGGCCCAGATCCCCCGATTTCTTGAGAAAAGGCAACAGATCATTGTTCAACCGATTCGGTTGTTATTGACTGCTACGGAGAAGCTGGTACATCTGAGGGTGCTAAGAACAGATTGGGCTCTCCGGGGATGACCTTGGGGGGCTCTTTCTTTTCTGGCTGTTTTTCGTGCTCCTTTTTGTTGCTCTGCTCGCTTGTCTGTCAGCCGGATTGCTGGCCCGACTTCCACGCCTCATAGAGACGTTTCAACTCAACTTCCGCGTTGTCTCGCATCCATTGAGCGAACTCTGGGGTATCGACCTTGGACATTTTCACCGTCAAAGCGCGCGGGCTATCCTTGACCTCTGCAAGTGTCTTGCCGTCGCTTGAGACAACCATATGCGCTGCGGACTTAGTGGACTTTGCGGTTTTGCGAAGTCCCGCAACGGCGTCGCTGACGCGCGCAAAACGGTCGTCCGAAGTAGGGATCTGATCCAAGCCCAAATCGGAGGCTATCCGAACTAGGTCAGCATTGCTGTCCTTCGCCTTGTCTGCTAGGTCTTCCCAGCGGCGGCGTCCAACGCCATGCGCTGAGCCGATCAACTGGATCACAGTCTCTGGTATCGTGCGCGCGACCTTGGTCATTCGCGACAACATAGGCTTGTCGATGGCAAGTGCGTCGAGGATCACTGGCTGTTCGTAGCCATTGTCGCTCAGCTGCGCGGCGAACAGGGCCTTTTCAATGAAACTAGGGTCCAGTCTGTGTGAGTTTTCCTGGCCTTGGGCAAGGATCGCCTCCTCGTCCGAAAGAGTGCGGACCAAGGCTCTGGCCGATACTCCGATCGATTGCAGGGCCCGCAGTCGGCGACGACCATAAACGATCTTGTACCGACCCGGTTTGTCCGCAAGCGGACGGACCATGATCGGCACCTGCTGCCCATGTTCCTTGATGCTCGCGGCAAGAGACGCGACGTCGGCATCGGAGAATGAAAGACGGTCTTTCGGCCCGTCTTCCTCGATGAGATCGACCGGAATTTCCCGTACGGCGTTGCTGGATAGATCCTTCAGGGTCGATTTCACACCGCTCATCGCGCCGGTGTTGGGGAAACGAGGTTTAAGGTCAGCCGTTGCCACGTCCTCGGTGGTGTCCGGTGGGGGAGGGGGCTGGAAAAGGTTTCTACGCGCCATTACTCGACCGTCCTCCCCCAAGCCTGTTGAATCGTCTTTTCGAACTCGTCTGCGACGCCGTTTACGCTTTCGAGTATCCTGTCCAATGTCTTCTTGACGACCTGGCTTGGCTCTAGTTCGTAGATCGTCTGCTGCGTCATCCCGGCGTCCGAAATGGCAGTGGATTTCAGCATGGGCGTGGTGAGAACCTGGTCGAGCAAAATCGACCTTAGGAACCCAGCCATCTGCGATTGTGGAACATCGGTCGGTTCGAACCTCGCGACGAGGTACTTGAGGAACGACCAGTCGATCGGTCCTGTTGCTTCCTCCAAAGTCCTGACGGTTTCTCCCGCCATCTCAAGGAATTGCGCCATGGAGGCGACGTCCAGCATACTCGGCACCACGGTAATCAGGAGGCCGGTTGACGCGAGCAATGCCGTCATCGTCGTGAAGCCCAACTGCGGTGGGCAATCGATGATCACCAGATCGTAGTTGGCTTCGATCTCATCGAGCGCAATGGCCAACCTCTGAGTGAACGGAGGATCGACCTTGTGTTGAAGCGCGTAAGCCGTCTCGGTTTCATACTCAGACAGCAACAATCCGGCTGGCGCGAGGTCGAGATTGTGGAAGTAAGTCTTGCGCACGACTTGGCTCAGGGGAACCGGATCTTCATATTTCAGGGCGTCGTACACCGTGCCGCTTTCAGCAAACTCGATTTCTGGACGGTATCCGAACATAGTCGTTAGGCTGGCTTGGGGGTCCATGTCTACGGCTAGGACGCGATACCCTCTAAGGGCGTAGCGTTGGGCTAGATGAATTGCTGTCGTCGTCTTGCTGGACCCACCTTTGAAATTCACGATGGATATGATCTGAAGTCCATCGCCATCCCGTCGGCCTGGCAAGTAAGCTTCTCCGTTACGACCGGTCCGCGCCATCACCCTGCGGATTTGATCGATCTCTTCAGCGGAATAGAGACGCCTGCCGCGAGAGTCGGTTTCGACTTCGGGAAAATCACCTTCCTGGTGGCGCGTTCTCAAGTTCGACATGCTGATGCCAGTCAGCTCAGAGACCTCTGCAGGGTGAAACTTCCGCAGCGTCTTTCTGCTTTCAGGTTGAAAGCTGTTGCGCATATGATGGTTGAGAGCATCCGACAGACGCGCGGCGTTGGCAGAAATGGAAGCTGCAATGGATTTTGCGCTGGGGAAATCTGCCTTGCTGTTCATGCTGCCCTCGTGACCTCTTGGTGGGTCGATTGTGTTTCGTCGCTAAAGTGCGCGATTTTCGCTTTTTTGCGACTACAGCACTCATGACACGCAACTTATCGCCAGACAACAATTTTTTTGAAGGCGGAGGGCGCGAACTGAAGCTGGGCGTGCATTCTGGCGTGAGAAGGTGGTCTAAGTATCTAGTAGATCAGGATAAATCTCAGTTCGCTCTAGCGCCTTGTCGAATATGTTGTGGCTTCACTGCAGCCTACCCCTAGGTATCGCGGCAGGGTCTGCCGACGAATCGTCGCTACTGAAGGGTTAAGCGATTGGCACCGAATAGCCGATTAGACGAGCCCGAGTCGCTCGGCCCGTTCCAACAGCATCCTTACGGAAGATGGCTGCCAGCTGGTGCGACCGCGAGGGGTGCGCTCACGCATGGATTCCAGTCGGTCGCAGATTGCCTGCAAGGTGATCTCGGGGTCAGCACCTTTGATTGCGGCGACAATCGCAGGCAAGCGATCGTCGGTCTCGCGACGTCGAGCGCGCCCAAACACTTCAGCGGGCAGGAACCCGTCCCGCACATATGCTTTCACGGCGCGGAGCAGGCGGCTTTGCGTCCAGCGCCGATCATGGGGCAAGGGGCCATTGATGATCCGCAGGACGTCTTCCCAAGCCATATCGGGGCGCAAACGGCGCACATGGGGCACCCAATCCTGCGCGGTCTCGTGTAAGCGCTCCATGTAGCCGTCTTGTCGCGCCAGCCGCATCTTGCGCAGCGCAGCGGGATCCTTGGCGCGTAGCCCAGGATTGCCGCCAACGCGCCCTTTGGCGCGCGCAGAGGCAAGCCCGGCCTTTGTGCGCTCACGTATCAGCGCGCGCTCGAACTCGGCCGCGGCGCCCAGAACCTGCAATGTGAACTTGCCCTGCGGGGAAGCGGTGTCGATGGGGTCCTGCAGGGAGCGGAAGAAAGCTCCCTTGGCCTCTAGACGTTCGATCACCTCCAGCAAGTGCGACAGAGATCGCGCAAGCCGGTCGATCCGCACAACGACCAGCGTATCGCCGCTCTGGACGCGTTCGAGCACGCGTGCCAGTGTCGCGTTTAGTTCCCGATTTCAATTGAAGCAGTAAGCTGAAACTGAAGCGCTGGAATTTCACCTTAGCGCTTCACCAATGGGTCAAGAATCCTGAGCTTCACAGCCCTGCGGCTTTGGTCAGGTTCACCCGGAACCTGTCGCGCCTGCGCTGATAGCGCCGGGTCATCTCGGCCGACGCATGTCCGAGTTGCTTTTGAACATAGCGCTCATCAACCTCTGCCGACGAGGCGAGCCCGGCACGCAAGGAATGCCCCGAGAACATTGCCAACCGTTTGGCTTCCGGCAAATCGGATCTGATGCCACTCTTCATAACGGTTGCCTTGATCAGTCGCGCTATGTGCTTGTCGGAAAGGCGGGACTCGAGGGCACGCTTGCCGTCCCGCGAGGTGCGCACGAAGACCGGCCCAAAGTCGATCTTCGCAAAGTGTAGCCATTGCTCAAGCGCGTGGACGGGACAGGTCTGGCCGCTTGAGCCACGCCCGACCTCAACCTCGCGCCATCCGGTCTTGGCATTGAGGGTGAGCAGGGCGCCGCCGTCGAAGACTTCGACCCAGCCGCCGGAGTCCGGTGTATCGTCCTTATGCACATCGAGGCAGACCACCTCCGACCGGCGCAGGCCACCTGCATAGCCCAAAAGCAAGATCGCCCGGTCTCGGAGCCCGCGGAGATCGTAGGAAAGGGTGGCCACCATGGCCTGGATGTCCTCAGGCAGGATCGCTTCCTTCTGGACCGGCGGGCGCGCATGCTTGCGTTTGATCCCGGCCAGAACGGTGGCGATATGCCGGTCCTTGCGATCAAGAGTGAACCCGCGCTGTCTGTAGTTCCAGGCAAGCCCCGAGAGACGGCGCTCGATCGTGGAGACCGAAAGGGTAGGGGCCTTCCCGGTTGGTGCAGCCAGATCAGCCACATAAAGTCCAATCATCTCGGGCGCGGGGGGCAGAGGTTCCATGCCTTTCAACCGGCACCAGCGGCTGAAGTGTTTCCAGTCGGCCGCATAGGCCTTGTTCGTGTTCCCGGCTGTCGAGGCCTCGGCGTAGCCACGGGCGGTATCGATCAGCCGGTCGAGTGCGCCGGAGCCGGCCACATTGGCGGGCAGGGCGATTGAGGCTCGGTCCCGAGAGGTTCTCTTGTCGTGTTCGTCACCGTTCAACGAGTCATAGGACGCTGAGCTCGAAATCTCTGCGCCAGACGCGTCGGAATCCTCGATTTTGGTGCTGTTATTCGTAGGACTGCTCATGTTTTCGAGCATATCATTTTTACGCCCGATAATGCAAGATTATTGGACATATAACGGTTCAGCAAAGAGGGGCGGTTTCTACACTATATGGTAGCCAAAAGCGCCGCCGCAAGATAGTGTTGTGGCATGACATATGCCCGCCCAACCTTCGACAGCGACCCTGATAGCTTACCCCGGATGCCGTCCTGGGTCACCTCGGCACGCGCCGAAACCCTTGAAGATGTGGCGTTTTTGTCGGGCGCAGCACTGAGCCACCTGCATCTTGTGTTAGGATACCAGCCTGTCCACCAGCCTTTGCTGCGGGACAGGCTCGCGCTGTGCGCGGCGGAGGCTTGTGTTGCGTTTTCGGGTCGTCTGGAGCGGGCAGGGGAACTGCGTGACGTGGTTCATATGCTGCGCCCCGGCGACCTTCCCGGCCCGGCAGGCGAAACATATCTGGCGTGGCGTCTTGCCACGGAAAGGCCGGTGACCGTGAAAGCTCTGGTCCGGGCGCTGCCAGAACTTCAGGGTGATCAGATCGCGAGTTGGCTCGACGCCGGGCAGGGAGCACCGGTCAGTCGCGCGGCAATGGTGCTGGAGGCGGTACTAAACGATGCCCCCCGTGCCGAGGTACCCGCGCTCGTCCTTGCTGACGCGACCCTCGCTCAGGCGCTTGGTTGGGATCATGTCGTGCCGCTTCTGGCCGCGGGCCTGAAACGCTCCGACATGCGCAAGCGAGGCGAAGACCTACGCTCGGCTTGTCATCGTGCGCTCGTCTCATCGGCGGTCGATGCCGTGCGTCTCTCAACTGACCTCGCGCGGCGGGCAGCGCATCTCAAAGCGGTCGCGCCTAAGCTGCGTGCCAAAGGCGCGGAGGCCGCCGTCGAGATGTTCCTGGCCCAAGATGCCGTCGCGCCTGCGGCCCTCCCACTACCGGACCGGTCCGCACGGCGGCTCTGTGACCGGTTGGTCGATCTCGGCGCGGTGCGCGAGCTGACCGGCCGCGACACGTTCCGGCTCTACGGGATCTGAGCGATGGCCAAGGATCACGCCGAAACTGACTTCGATCGGGAACTGAACGATCTGCCAGCCGAATTGCGCTGGCGCGAATGGATGCGGCGGATTGAAGCCGTTCTCTTCGCCAGCGCATCGCCGGTGCCGCGCGAGGACCTGGCTCGGGTGGTAGGGCAAGGAGCTTCGGTTGAGCTTCTGATAGAGGACCTGGCCGCTGACCTTGACGGCCGATCATTCGAAGTGACGAAGGTCGCCGGCGGTTGGATGCTGAGGACGAGGCCCGCCTACGCCCCGGCGATCCGGACCGCCGCTGATATAGGTGAACAGGACCTCGATCTGCGCGAGTACGATGTCGCTGTCCTGGCCGCCATCGCCTACCACCAGCCGATCACACGGGACGGCCTGAAAGACATCTTCGGCAAAGAGATCAGCCGAGATCTGATCGGAAGATTGCATGCGCGTGGATTGATCGTCACCGGGCCACGGTCGCCGCGGCGCGGGGCACCCTATACCTATGTGACGACGGAGCAGTTCCTGGTCGCGTTCGATCTGGAGTCGCTGCAGGACCTGCCCGATCGGGAGCAGATGGAGGATGCAGGGGTCATCAATTCGCAGTCATAGCCGTTGCCAATGATGTGCGGCGGTTTGAATGAAGGCGAACGATGACCTGTTGTAAGTCCGCCGAATCAGGATGTCTGGAGCGCGTCTTTGTTCCCGGTGTGATCTGTGACGTGATCTCTGCACTCAATGACGCCACCAAGTCGGAATGCTTGGGCGCAGCCCGTGCAATGCGGGTCCAGAGATCAATTGCAGGATGCACGGAATGTTTTTGGAGGTGCGTCATTCCATCGGCCAACTGGCGGAACAATACGTAGCGGACCCGGTGCGGCAAGCGCGAAATTGACGTCGGCTGGCCATTGAACGTGAAACAAGCCGCCCCAAGCATGGCGGGCAGGGATGTCTTTCCATGCCGTCCATGTCCCGCAACATGCATTCGAAGCAAATCGTCGATGAGCCGTTCGAGACGCTGCACATCATACTCGGCGGGCAGGGTGGGTTTTCGGAGATCAGCATCACACCAGACGCAGAAATGTTGCGGCAGAAGCCGGTTCTGTCGAGCAGGCGCAATGCCGCCGCCGCAGGCAGGGCAGTGATCGCGCAAGCGGCATCCATGCCGAAAGCAGGAAACGCGCGTCGCCAGGCTCCAGCCGCGCCGGAAGAACGGTGCGCGATCCTCTTTCAGGCATGCCGGGCAATATTGCAGGCGATTGACCCGAGCGGTCGATGTGCGGGCATCTCCTGATCCTGTGATCAGCCGCACTCGCAACCGGGCCAGCGGGTCGCGGTGCAAAGCCAGGCCATCAATCTCCTCGGCGGGCAACCGGGTTCGCTCGACCAGCAAATTGAGGACCCGTCCGGGAAGATTTCGGTCAAGCTTCGCAGACCAATCTGCACCTGCGACATCCAGAACCCGCCCAAAATATTGAGGAGGAATTCCATTGGCCATGGCCAGCCGATGCAGCCAGCTCGACAGAAGCTCTCCGGGTGCCGGTGCAACAACGACGGGCCAGCCTTGCCCCACCTCATTGCCGTAGTCGCGCGCAGGTGTGACTGTGATCTCGGACGCAGACTGGGTCACATCATTTCGCGGCGCAAAGGAGCATTTCGGCGTTTTGACAGGGACGTGTAACCAAGCGAGGCGATGGTCGCTTCAGAGATGTGTTCCTCGCCGTTCCTTATCGCCGTGATAGCCGCGTTGCTCACGATATCGACGACCTCTCCGATCAAGCCCTCTGACAATTCATGGATGATCTCAGCCAGTGATGGTCGCGACAGGTCCGAGGCTCGGGCGAGAGGCATGCTGGTCTCAAGACTATCGAGGAGCGTCGCGAAATCCTCGTCATACGCCCATCTGGGAATAGGGATCGTATCGAACCGCGATCCCATTTCCTCGGTGTCGTGTACCGCGTCATAGACCGCAACCTCGCCAACCAGTACGGGCGAAATGTCGTGGACACGAGCGATACGGCGCAGGAACGAAAAGATAGCTTTCACGTCCTGTCGGCGCCCTCGAAGGGCGCTGTGAAACTCATCGAAGATGAGCAGGCGGGGTTTCAAGCTGTCCAGCAAATGATCCACCTGCTCGCCCGCGCGCGACAGGCTCCGCCAACCAGATGCCTGAGGCGCGCGCAGCCCGGCAAGAATGCTGGCATAGAAGTGAGACAGTCCGGCACCTTCTCGGGTCTGGATCATCCAGATCCTTTGACGTTCTGACTGCCGCAAATGTTCAATCGCAAAGCGTTCGACGATCATCGTCTTGCCATTGTGATAGGGGCCTGTCAGCAAGAGCCCTCTGGGACGCAAGGTTACTGGCCGATCGAGTAGCAGACGCATGGCGTTATGGGCGCGACATGCAACCGGATGGCTGATCCAACGGGCCGACCGGATATGGGCGATGCGGCACGCGTCACCGGCATCGAGAAGTGATGCGGCGGAGTCCAGGAGGCGATCCGTCATTTTACCAATCCTCCACCGGATAGACGCGGCGCGGACGTTCGGGGTCGGGCGTTTCCCGGATTGGTGTCGGGGCAGGAGTCAGGCTCTGGTAGGGTTTCGGCGCATGAGCCGCATGCCTGGCCCGAGCGACTTCCTTCAGCCTTTGCTTCTTCGATGCCGAGGCATCTACGGTCGCCGCGATTTCGCGGCGGATCGCGGTCTTCTCCTCGATCGGGCGCCGACCGGTTTCGCGCGCTCGGTTTCTCTCGGCCCTGTGCTGCCAGAGGGTGACCCCTTCAAGCAGTCCATCCCGACGCGCCACAGGGCGCCAGACTCCTGTATCGGGATCCTTGATGTAGATGTGGCTAATGTCCCGAGGATCATAACGAACATCGAGAGCATCCAATCGATCACGGCGGGCGACCAACGGGCCCAACCATGGATCGAAATAGTCGTTGGCAAACAGGCTGACACCTTGAGGTGAAATCCTGCGTGTCTTGTTCGGGAGAAAGCTGAGCAATACGTCGAAAGGGCTGTCTTCCGGGCCATCCGGCTGACGGCATTTTCGTTTCCATTCAATGGTCGGGACCGTCAGCTTGCGTTCATTCTGGCTAAGATTGTGATCGATGATCGCCAACGCGATACAGCGTTCGAGGTCTGCAAAGCTGAGCCTCGCACGGTCTTCGGACAGATATTCACCCCGATCCGCGATGGAACGCCCGGTCTTGCCAGGCAGGGAGCGTAACATCGTATTCACCTTGCCGAGAAGCCGTTCGACAACCCCGCCACGATGGACGGTCCCCTTGTTCCGGCTTTCAATTGCAATGCCGTAATCAGCACATCCCCGGATGAAACTGGTGCTTCTGAATTCCATGGCGGAATCCACGACGACCTTCTTCGGGCGGCCAAACATCGGCCAGGAATGATTGATGTCGCGCGCTGCCAGCCAGTCCTCCTTGCGGCACATCGCCTGTGCAAGACAGAGGGCGACCGACAGGCGTGAGGGCTTCTCTAGGGTCAGGCAGAAGCCAATAATCGCGCTTGTTGCAACATCGGCTGCGATAGTGAGATAGGGGCGTCCGACATAGATGCCCTGACCATCGATGACTTCCACAAACTGGATGTCAGCGGGGGTGTGGTCTATCTGGACTACATCGAGTGCGTGTTTGGCCCGAATATAGCCTGGGCGGGGTTTCAGACGCCGCAGGCTTTTCCCTCCTGAATGTCGCCGTCGTGCAATCTCCTCGGGCGTGAACAGTCGTGGGATACGCTTGGAAACGGTGACATAGGCGGGCGGATCAAGACCATCGCTGACACAACGGCTGCGGATTTCATCGACAATCGGCGCAAGGTCCGGTTGCTCGGGCTGAAGCCAGATCTCCCGAAGTGTTGCCGAAATGATTTCCTCAACAGCCGGGCTGATCCTTGCGCGCCTAGCTCCACCTGTCTTTGGCAACAGCGAAGACACCCGACGTTCGGTACGATATCGGCGCAGGTGGTTGTAGACTTGGCGCGTCGAGAGACGCAATTCGGATGCGGCCCGAGCAACTGCGGTGCGCATAGGCTCTTGCCCGTCCAGAATGCGATCCAGTTCTCGCCCGATACGCGTTGCCTTCGCCCAAGCCTCGTCAGACGCTTCGTTTTCGCGCAGCGTCATGAACCCGCCCCTCCACGGTTTCTAAACCCCATCTTCTGCCCCATGTTCTCGCTTATTGAAACGCGAGCTAAAAATTGAAATCGAAACGTAAAATACCACGTCGGATTACGCTTCATCCTGCTGGAATCCTGTAAGAACTTTTTAATGAAACGGCAAAGCAATTGCGACAATCGATGTCGCCAAAGGGTGGTGTCGCGTAGCCCTTAATTGTGAGATGAGAAATCCAACGAAATCAACAGCTGTGCTTTGCCCTTAAATATGAGATTTTGCCTTTAATTCCGATATTTTTGCTCTTAAACCTGAGACAGGGTTCACAGACATTTGCGGCAAATATCGATGGATGATGATGGCGAAGACTACGTTGCCGTTGGTGCTGAAGAAGCGCGCAGGGCCGCGGTGCTGCGTCCCCTTGTTCAGGCCTTTCTCAAAGGGACTGGCAGTCTGGAAAGTGGCATCAATGACGCCGTTTGGGAGCTTGGTGTCAGCAGGGCGACGGTCTGGCGTTGGGTAAAGCGGTTGGCGGAAGAGGGTGGGCGCACCAGCGCTCTGACGCCGCGGAAACGGGGCCGCCCGACCGGGACGATCTTGATATCCAGCAAAGTCGAAGCGGTGATCGAAGAGCACCTTCGCCGTTATTTTTTGCGCCGGGAGCGTTCGAGCCTGTCGCGCGTCGTGACAGAAATCCGCAGCGCGTGCTGGCAACAGGGCCTGCAGCCACCGACGCGGCGGACGGTTCAGCGTCGTCTGGATGCAATGAATGCCCGCAAAGTTGCGAAGGCACGAGAGGGCGCAAAGGCGGCCCGCCAGAAGTTTGCGCCGGTCACGGGTGAAAACAAGGCAAATCATCCTCTGGAAATCGTGCAAATCGACCATACGCCCGCAGACATTATTCTTGTCGACAGTTTTGAGCGCCAAGCAATTGGCCGGCCTTGGGTCACGCTGTCGATCGACATCGCAACGCGGATGGTAACCGGATACTACACTTCTCTTGAGGCTCCTTCGCGTCTGTCTGTGGCGCTTTGCCTGACACAGGCGGTTGCCCCCAAGGCGCAACTTCTGACGGAATTGGCGTGCAATATTCCTTGGCCCGCACAAGGCAAACCGCAGAGTGTCCATGTCGACAATGGCCGCGATTTCCGGTCGCGGGCCTTTCGGTCGGCCTGTGCGGAATGGGGGATCGATCTGGTCTATCGACCGCCGGGAAGTCCTCACTTCGGAGGTCACATCGAACGTTTGATCGGGACGATGATGGGGGCGGTTCACCTCCTGCCGGGCACAACGCAATCCTCGGTCACGACCAAGGGCGACTATGATGCCGAAGGCATGGCCACGATGACGTTGAGCGAATTCGATCGTTGGTTTGCTTTGGAAATCTGCCGTTACAACAACAGCATTCATTCAAGTCTTGGCTGCACGCCCGTTGCCAAATGGGAGGCGCTCTCAGAACAAATGACGGGCGATATCCCATTTGATATCGAAGCCTTTCAGGTGAGTTTCCTGCCGAGCGAACTGCGCAAGATCAGGCGTGACGGCATCCATCTGTTCCAGATACGGTACTGGTCCGATGCCCTTGCAGGCCACATCGGGCGCGGGGATGGAAAGGTGGTCGTTCGCTACGATCCTCGTGATATCTCAATGATCTGGGTCGAACTGGACGATGGCCGATTTGTTGAGGCGCGGTACAGAAATCTGGAAATTCCGCCCGTGCCACTCTGGGAATATCGCGAAGCCATGAGGAGGGCTCGGGCCCTTGGCAAGTCCGGGTCCAATGAGCTGGTTCTGGCTGAGCTGATCCGCCAGCAACGCCAGATCGAGACTGAAAGCCGGGGCCTGACGAAGGCCGAACGCCGATCCCGTGAAAGAAAAGGGACATTGGAGAGCGCCAACTCGGCCGTCTCGTCAACCGAAGGGCTGCGCGCGATCGATACGGGTGATACATCGCGCCCATTGTTCAAGGTGGAGAGATGGTGAATTGAGGGCAGGGACAACTGAAGAAGACGGCCGGATCGCCCTCATTCAATCGGATATCTGGATCGGCTTTCCACGGGCGGAACAGGTGTTGGACCGCTTGCAGGGCATGATCGAAGCGCCACGACAAACCCGTATGCCTGGGCTTCTTGTGCATGGCGCCTCCGGGATTGGAAAGACGATGATTGCCCGAAACCTGTCGCGCAAGTACGCACCAGAATACGATCCGGCATCAGGCATCACCCGCACACCGCTTCTGCTGTTGCAAGCGCCGCCCGCACCTGATGAACGGCGGTTTTACCTGCATATCCTGGCCGCCGTTGGCGCCCCGGCGACGGCACTGAGCGCCCGCGCTCAAAATGTGGCTTCCCTCGAAGTCCGTGTCATCGCGCTACTGCGTGACCTTGGCCTGCGGATGATCATGATCGACGAGGTTCACAACCTTTTGGCCGGGACCCACCGCGAACAGCGACGCTTTCTCAATGTTCTGCGGTATCTCAGCAATGAACTCGAAGTGTCGCTGGTCTGCCTCGGGGTCAGCGAGGCTGTCGATGCCATCCGTGGTGATATCCAACTTGCCAGGCGGCTGGACGAACATCACCTGCCAAACTGGCGCGATGATGCCGAGTTCTCGGATATGATCCAGACACTCATCGCGGCAATGCCCCTCAACAAAAAATCCAATCTGAAGGTCAAGTCGCTCAAGCAGATACTTGCACTGACCGGTGGGGTGACCTCGCGCATTTTCGCCCTAGTCAAGGATCTTTCCATCGAGGCCATTGTCACCGGTGAGGAATGCATCACCGATGACGCAATCGCAAAATGGACGCCGGTTTGGTCGCGCCATGCGAACGCCCATCGGCGGCTCGAGAAGACCGGCGTGTGACGCTGCGACCGCTGCCAAAGACTGTCGCACCGCTTCCAGACGAGTTGTTGTCAGGTTGGTTGTCTCGGTTGGCTGCGGCCAACTACTGTAATGACGCGGAACTGCTGGCTCATATCGAAATCGATACCACGCATGGCACCGCCTTGGACTTCAGCATCGACGCGGCTGCGGCAGAGAAGATTGCCAATGCCGCACGGGTCGCCCCAGATGTCGTGCGATCTTTGACCTTTCCGGCAATGACGCCACGAGAAGCATCGCTGACGGCCCAGATGCCATTCCAGCATTGTCTGCAATGCTCCCGAGAGGGCCTTTCGCTCAGGCATTGGAGGCGGGCCTGGGCATTCGACTGTCGGGTTTGCGGGACGAGACTTGTGCAGACCCTCGGCAAAGCCGGTGACGAACCAATATCCGACAAACTGATATACCGAGCGCGCCGCGGGGCAGGGATGCTTGAATGCGCCGCGCGATCGCAAGGCCCCAGGCAACTTCGGCGCGCAATGCGCGCAGTCACCTTTGCCATGTCACTTAAGGGCTGCCACGGGGAGCCCTTGTTCGCTCTTCAGAGCCACAGACCGGAAGTGAGGCTGTTGTGCCTTGCCGCAATCGCCGCCGCGCGATCTCATCCTTGGCTAAGGCAGCCATCGTCAGCTCCGCCATAGACGACTTTGCCAAGGTTGCTCTCTTGCGCGCCTTCGAGAAGGAGCATCGATTGCTAGCCGCGGTCGATCACATCGCGCAAAGGCACGCGAGAAGCAAAGGCCCCATGACAGCCGAATCTCGCAATTAAAGGCAAAACTCAATGCCGAAAGCGTCTCGTCTCAGATTTAAGGGAAACGCGACATCGGCCTTGCGAATATGAGGCATCCGGGTGAGCGAAGCGGCAGGCTGCTGGTGCGCGGCGATCCACGATATCGCCTGGAACAGCCAGCCATCACGGTGCCAAGGATCGTCACCCTCCGCCAACGTCAGTTGTTTGATCGCTGCAGTCGCCTGCTCGGCATTGGCAGCAGGTCCCGGCACCCCCGCACCGCTCAGGATCTTGGCGACGTGGCGATATTGGCCGAGAACTATACGTGCAACCTGTTCGGCGAGTGCGTCCTCATCATCGATGGACCACGCCCAGCCGTGGCAGAGTTCGCCATGATCTATTGGAACGAGTTTGAGAGTCATGGGCACGCCGAGCCATTGCCCGAACTTGTAGGGGAGCAACCCAGCCACGATTGACATTCATGGTCGAATGGCAATTGTCATCGCACCTTTCTCTAGGCAGTGGTGGGTAGCGGATCGGTACCCTCGCTGAGGATGGTCAGATAGGCGCGATAGCTGAAAACACGCCCCCGCTTCCTCCCAGTAATCTCCTCAAGAATTCCGAAGCGTTGGAGGTCGGCGAGGGCCGCGTTCACCGTCGGAGCCGACAGACCGGTGTACTCGACCAGTTGGTTCGCGGTCAGGAAGGGGTGCTGCTGGAACAGTTCATGGATACGCAGTGACGAACCGGCGCGATCGCTTTGCGCTGAAATGCGCTCGCGATCCTCCTTAAACAGGTCAACAATCCGCGTGGCGGCATCAAATGCCTGGTTTGCCGTATCCGCCACGCCAGCGAGGAAGAAGTCAAGCCAAGCCTCCCACTGACCATGCTCACGAACCTCCTGGAGCAGGCGATAGTAATCAGCGCGATGCGTCTTAAGAAACAAGCTCAGATAGAGGAGAGGCTTTTGCAGCACCCCATTGACGCAGAGGTACAATGTTACCAGCAACCTGCCGATGCGGCCATTGCCGTCGAGAAAAGGGTGGATGGTTTCAAACTGGACGTGCAGCAGTCCTGCCTTGATGAGAGCAGGAAGGCGGGACTGGTCGTCGTGCATGAAGCGTTCAAACGCGCCGAGGCAATTGTCCAGTTCCGTGACGGGGGGTGGAACGTACAGCGCATTACCGGGACGTGTCCCTCCGATCCAGTTCTGGGAGCGCCTAAACTCCCCGGGGTCCTTGGTGCCGCCACGTCCGCTTTGCAGCAAACGCGCATGCATCTCGCGGATTAGCCTCAGGGACAGTGGCAAGTCTTCGAGGCGCTCCAACCCGTACATCATGGCATCGACGTAGTTCGAGACCTCGCGGATGTCATCGATTGGCTGGCCCGCCTGTGCTTCGGTCTCGAAACGCAGCAGGTCTGTCAGCGTCGATTGCGTTCCTTCGATCTGTGAGGAAAGTACGGCCTCCTTGCGGACATACATATAGAGGAACAGTTCCTGGCGCGGCAGAAGCATCGTGATGCCATCCAGCCGCCCTAAGGCGCGCTCCGCGAGGCTGAGTCGGTCGAGAAGCCCCAGTACGTCGATTGTTGGGACTGGAGGCAGGGGAGGTGGTACGAAGGCGCGGACCGTCTCTCCTGCAACGGGGGTTTCGACAAAGCGGCCAAGGCGTTGGTTGGGGTCTGAATCGGTCATAGCTCACTATGATGCCCCTCTTTTATTTAAGCAATACGGGCTTCGCTTAAATAGTGGGTAGGCTAAGATAAGCGGGTTTAATTAACGTGGTGAGAGTAGGTCAGTGGCAATATGAGCGGGTTCATGGCAGCTTCCTACTGCTCTCGGTTGCAGGAATCCTTCCCGATGCCTGTGCGGAATAGCCTCTTCCAGAGAACACCATCGATCACGAGTCGCCAATCGAGACCTTTCGGCTCATTGGCCCGCATTACGGGCGTCCTACGCGATATGGCAGCTACGCGCACGACAACTCGGATGGCTGAAGAAGGCCAAAGGTCGTATCTGTTACATTCCGAGTCGGGGTTAGTTTCATCAAATCGGCGAACGGAATTCGTGGGTGCTTGTTGTCCATAAATCATCCTGCCCTTTGGTCAGGACCGCGCCCTACTCGGTCGGCTGCATGCAGCCGCCCTCCCCGAGCTGAAACGCTGCCTCTCCCTGCGACGTACCGCTGGCCGTGCCGTCTCCTCCGGAGCCAGCCCGACCAGCCGTCGCATGGTCGTGGCAACGCTTCATCTCGGCCATTCGGTAACGGTCGCTGGGGCGGGGCGGGTCGCTTCAATAGTCTCGTTTTTCCCGTGTCAGCCGGTGTTAGTCCTCGCTTTGCCGGACATGCTGTTCTGCCATCATTGACCGCAAAGGAGTTTCGACAACCGCCGGATCGCTCTGGCCAAAGCTGGCAGAGGGTCGGTGTTGGACGCGATGTAAAAAATCGCAAACTATTGGGATGCCGAAGAGGGTTGGTCCGAAATCGGGATGACCCGCGCCCGGTGCAGATGCCACGGCGGTCTGCTTGAAATCGCTCAGCCAGATGGCACCTCACTCGACCAACTTACCACGGGCAAGCGGTCGCGCCACGTTAGGCAAGGCTCGGCAAAGCGCGAACCCGTCCGGCTGCGGCTCGGGGTGAGAGGGCAGAAAGGACACCGCCCCCGGCAGTTTCATCGGCTGTTCACCTGGGTGTCCTTCGCGGCCACCGCACTTCTCCCGATGTGTTGCTCTGCATGACATGCTGGTCGCAGCTGTCGTCCCGTCCACAAAGGTTGCCGCCGATCTTTTTCCCCTGACCCTGCGGGTCATTCCGCGCGAAACAAAAAGACCGTCGCCTGCCCCTCTCCGCTGCGCTTCGCCTTCGGTGTGGCCGGGCCTTGGCCAGCTGCAAGGTGACCATCATTGCAACGCAAACAAGGAGAAGAGCAATGACCACGAACTGCATCAAATTCACCAGCGCCGACATCGAAACCGCCAAGGGCACAGGCTCCATCTCGACCCTGACCTTCGACCTCGACGTCACGGTCGAACCCGTCGCGAGCACCAACCCGATGGCCCCCACGCACCGCGTCCTCGGCCGCTCCCCGCGCGGCAAGCTGGTCGAGTGCGGCGGCATCTGGAAGAAGCAGAACAAGGAGACCGGCGCCGACTACTACACGCTGACCATCCGCGACCACGGCTTCAACGCGAACCTCGGCAAGGCCGCGAACCAGGAAGATCTGTCCCTGCAGGCTGTCATCCCTTGGGGCCCCAAAGACGCCGCCTAAGCCAACGGCCAGACCGCTCCGGCGGTCTGGTTTTTTCTTGTTCCTGGGAACGACAGCGGTTTGAGTGAACGAACGAAATATGAAGCCCCGAAGCAGCCTATTGCGGGCAACATTGCGAGCTTCATAAGTCCTACACCACCCTTGCTCAGGGCAGCATGACCCCGCGGTTCTGAACGGTCACATACATCAGCGTCCAAGAATTAAGGGAACAGTGACACCCGCATAGCTGTCCTGCACGGTTACACTGTGCTCGGCATCCCGCTCGCGGAGGCCGTGAGATCAGTCTTTGTCTTGGACGAACGGCACGTGCTCAATTGGCGCGACGGATGCTGAGTTATCGGACCTGATGAATACACTCCGCGCGAAAACTCTAAAGATCGGGATGAGACACAGCATCTACATCCCAAAACCGCCGCATTGCTTCCGGAGGAACTCTTGTCAGGTTGGTTGTCGCGGCTGTCTGCGGCTAATTTCTGTCATGCGACGCTTCCTGCTCATGTCTAAATCTGATAGCGCGCCGATCGCCGGACGTGATGCAGATCGTTCAATCATCGCGGCGAGCGCGATGTCAGGCGAAGAGCGCAAGAAGCGGTGCTACGGCCTTCTGCCAGCTGTCACGCGCTTCAAGCCGGCCGATCCAGCCCGCGATTCTGGGGAATTCGTCCAGCGAAATCCCCGCTTGGTCGCGATACATGAATGTGGTCGCCAGATAGAAGTCGGCAAGGCTGAGTGCGCCTGCAATCCAATCCTTATCGTCGAGTCCGGTTTCCAGAACGGCAAGGAACTGATCGGTGGCTTTCCGTTCCGCTTCGACCACAGTAGGATCAGGATCGCCCATGCCGAATTTCTCTTTGAGGAACAGCTCAAAGGACAACTTCTGCATCGCCGGGCCTAGGTGGATGGCTTGCCACCAGGCCCACTGATCGACGAGGGCCCGCGTCTTGAGGCCATCAGGATAGAGCCCTGCCTCGGGCCGGATCCCGGCCAGATAGGCACAGATCGCCCGGGACTCCCAGAGCACGAAATTCCCGTCCTCCAAAACAGGCACCTTTGCATTTGAATTGCGGGCAAGAAATTCCGCCGCGCGGTTGTCCCCGGCACGGATGTCGACCTCGACGATTTCGAGTTCCACGCCCAGTTCGTGCGCCACCGCCCGTACACGCAGCGCATTCGGTGAGAAGTTCGCGTTGTAAAGCCTCATGACATTTTCCAGCATTATTGTTCCTGCGGCGCCTGAAGAAGCGCCGCGCGGTTAGCGGCCAGGAAATCGGCCACCGACTGTCCGGGCTTGCCGGTGAGCGATTCGAGATCGCCGCTGGCCACATCGAGATAGCCCTGCGCGATTGCTTCGTCGAAGGAGGCAAAGACCCTCGCCATGAACTCCGGCAGTCCATTTGCGATCATCGCCTGCACCAGATCCTCGGCGGGCAGGGCGACATAGGGGATTTCCTTACCCGCAATTTCGGACAAGATCGCCGCGACCTCGGCCTGGCTGACCGTCTCCGGCCCGGTGATATCGAGGGTCTCCCTTCCCGTAGCTTTCATTAGCGCCGCGGCTGCGGCACGGGCGCAATCCGCGCGTGTCACATATCCGGTCTTGCCATCTGCTGCGGCGGAGAAATGCGTGCCCATGGCGACGCTCTGCTGGCCGCCCATCAACAGAAAGTCGGTGTACATATTGTTGCGCAGGATCGTATGATCCGCCCCACTTTCCGTGATCAGCTTCTCGGTCCCTTCGTGGTCTTGAGCGAATCCGATTGGACTTTCCGCGACTGGGCCTGCGAAGGAGGTATAGACGATGTGGTCGATACCTACCGTCTTGGCCGCAGCAATCGCATTGGAATGAGCTGCGAGCCGCTTGCCCGGCTCCAGATCGTCGGTGGAGATGATGAGGAGACGCTTGCCGCCCGCGAAGGCTGCTTCAAGAGAAGCCGGGTCGTTGAAATCGCCCTCGCGCGCCTCGACTCTTTTTCCCGCCAGATCGGCAAGCTTGTCGGGAGTGCGCGAGATCGCGATGACCGGCCCGGCACCTGCCTGAACCAGCAGGTCGACCACCTGCCGGCCAAGTTGTCCGGACGCGCCGGTCACGATGAAGGGGCCGTTCTGGATGTTGGACATGGTATCTCTCTTATCTTGATGTTTCTGCAAGCGCGCTTGCGATCAATCGTGGATTTGGGTGGGGGCGGGATTCGCCAGCTTGCCGCGCGCGAAACCCCAGCTTGTGGTCAGGATTTTGATCATCACATCGACCTCTGCCTCATCGCGTGGAGCAAAGGCCATGATCGCATTGGCCGGGATGTATCCGGCCGAGGCCATCGGGTGCTGTTCGCCCCATCCCTTCGCGATGAGTTCCTCAACCGCCGCCAGCGGCAGCATCATGTGCGACGAACCGTCATAGGCGGGATGCACATGCGCAAATTCGCGTCCGATCATGAAGGCTTCGCGCGGGCCGCAGGCATGCGGCCGCGGCAGGACTAATGCCTCGGCGCCGGGGACCGAAATACCCGATCGGCAACGCTCGACGAAGGGCAGGGCGAAGGCCTTCTGCTTGAACAATGCGTGAATCTCGGCCGAGGAGTTCTGCGACACTTGCTCATGCGGGGCGCACTCGGTGGTTTCGGGGCGCGGACCCTGCCGCAAGGGAAGTTCGAAGCACATATCTGGTCCTATCCAAATCTGAACGCGCTTTCGACCGCGCCCAATACGTGATCCTCGAGGGTCTTTTCCCCCCGATCCGCAAGCGCGGCGCCGGCCACGACGTGCAATGGAATTAGATGTTCCTCGCGCGGATTGGCGTCGCGTGCGCCGGGTGCCCGATCCCAAGCAGCCAGCATGGCGCGGCGCGCCCCGGGGTCTTCATGGGTCACCGCACCCGTGAGCCATCGGTCGAAGTCGCCGCCGTTCACCGGGCCATCGGGTCCGCCCCTCATCGCCCGCATCATCTTGCCCATGTTGTGATAGGTGTTGCCGGACCCGATGATCAGAACACCTTCGTCTCGCAAGGGCGCCAACGCGCGACCAGCAGCAAGATGCGCCTCAGCGTCGAGATCGTCGCGCAGGCTCAGTTGGACGGTAGGTATGTCGGCCTCAGGCAAAGCCACCTTTAGCGGAACAAACACCCCATGATCGAAGCCACGCGTAGCGTCGGCCCGGGTTTCAAAACCCGCGCCATTCAATAGCTCGCTTGCACGGGCCGCCAGCGTAGGATCGCCTAGCGCGGGCCAGGTCAGCTGATAAGTATGGGGGGGAAACCCCTGATAGTCGAACAGCAGCGGCGGCGCGGAGTTGGTCTGCACGGTAAACACCCGTTCCTCCCAATGGCCTGAGATCACGAGAAGCGCCTTGGGCTTTGCCGGCAGGCTCGCAGGCAAAGCCTCAAGGAATCTGCGGTGCCTGTCCCAGGTGTCAGGCGGGTTCCAGTCCATGAAGAAGCAAGGGCCGCCTCCATGGGGAACAAACACTGTCGGCTGCCTTTCGGTCATTCTGTCGTCCTTTTGAACCCCAAGCCCGAGGGTGGATGGCCAGCGCCGTGGCAACTCCGCATCGGATTAATTCGTCTCTGTCGGAAACGTCGGCGCATATGCCGACTTTACCGCACGCACGCGATTGGCTGTCATCCACGAGGCGATCAGGAGCACCCAGGTCGCAAGAGCCGGTGGCCAGCCTGGATCGCCCGCGCCCACATGCGCCCCGAACGCCAACACCAGATGCCAGAACATCGCCGCGTAAGCCCAGTCCGCCAGCATCGCCGAAGGGCGCCAGAGAATCACCACCGCGCCGACAATCTTCAAAATCGCGAGCGGCCAGATGATGTATGTGGGATAGCTCAACACCTCGCGATACATGCCCGCGACCATATCGTGGGATGAGATGTAGAAAGTCGCCGCACCCAGATAGACCAGCGCCACAAGGCCGGTCGCGATCCAGTAGACATACTTTGCCACGTTGTCACTCATCACCGCACTCCCTGTTTGCAAGGGCTTGTTCAGCCGCAGTTTCCGCTCTAAGTACCTTTAGGTGTCTTGCATCGTTCGTGAAAGTAGGCACTTAAAAGTAACTAGATTACTTTAACCGCGAGGATAATCCACGATGAAGAGCGTCCAGCCCCCCTCATGCCCGATGGAGGCGCTTCTGCGTGTCATCACAGGCCCTTGGACGATCTATATACTCTGGGTTCTGTCCGAGCAGGGACCGCAGCGTTTCGGCGCGCTCAAGCGTTTGGTGCCCGGCATTTCCACCCGGGTCCTGACCGAGAGGCTGAGAATGCTGGAACATGCTGGCGTTGTATGGCGCGAGCAGGCCATGACCATCCCACCCGCTGTCACCTACGGGCTGACTGAGCGCGGCGCGGAACTGCGCGGCGTGCTGGACAAGCTTGGCTCGATCGCACGCCGCTGGGAGGCCGAGGGTGCCTTTGTCGGGACCGCAAGCGCGGCAGAATGACGGTACCCCTCCTGTTCGCGGGATAATCCCGCGCCCGAGAACAACTCAGGCAGAATCAGACCCGAAGCTCATGACGAATTGAAAACGGCGCTAGAAAAAGCCGCCAAGCGGCGCTTGGTGGGGTAGATCCGCACAGCTTTACGCTTTGCTGCTAAATCAACTTCTATCTACTATACTCACTAGACGGTACAGTAAAGCTTGTAACCGCCTAGTCCTGCCTGGGATAGAGAGAACGAGATGCCCGTGAGAAAAATGGCCGACGTCATGATTGGTGCGCGCGAGGTTTTCTTCCGATGCGGTTACGAAGGAGCCACGGTCGATGCAATTGCCGCTGAAGGAAAAGTGTCGAAGGCAACCATGTATTCGTATTACCCGACCAAGGAGCAACTGTTCCTGAGCGTGGTTGAATCCGAATGCGGTCGGCTTGCGGACGAAATCCTCCGGCCCTTGATCGCGTCTTTGGAGCCGCGCGCCCAGTTGGAAGAACTCGCCCTTCGCATGGTCGACCTCACCTTGGACGACACCTACATCCGTCTCCTGCGAACGTGCGTTGGCGCCTCCGAGGCACTGCCCGAAGTGGGTGAGGTTTATTTTCGCGCAGGCCCGAAACCTGCCCGCGAACTCGTCGGTCGGATTCTGGAGCGCCTTACGCGCGAAGGCGCGCTCGATGTCGATGACGTCCGGCGCGCGTCCGATCACTTCATACACCTTTGCGTTTCGGGGCTACTTATGCCGCGCCTTCTCGCAGTGAAACGAGCTGTCCACCGCGAGCAACATGCGCGCGAAGCGGTCGCTGCATTCCTGCGACTTTACGGTAGCGGCCACAGAGACAAATTTTCAGATTGAGCTCGCTTGCCAAATACGGGGCAGCGCATTAGCTCGCCCAATGACTTAACCGACCGGACGGTACAGGGTGACTGCACAAGTGGAAAAGCAACCGAAGAACGCCTCGCCGAAGATTCTCGGCGCTGCGCGGGCGATTGCGCTGCGAGAAGGCGCGGGAAAGATCACGATCGACGCCGTCGCTCGGGAATCCGGCCTCAGCAAGGGTGGGGTGTTGTACAACTTCCCCACCAAGAAAGCGCTTCTGGCCGGGCTGCTCGACGAAATGCTCGCGGAGCACCGCGAACGTCTGGCGTCGGTCCCGGAAGGGCACAGTTCCCGCACCCTGCGCGGTCATCTCGAGACAGTTCTGCAAGCCGTAAGCACCGATGATGACCTTTCGATGGCTATTCTCGCGGTTTCGGCGTCGGATCCGAATCTTCTGGACCCGCTGAGAAGAGAGCTGTCCCGTGATGTCGAGCGCATCCGTTCGGACGCGCAGGACGACACTGCGGCGATGGTTCTTTTTTTGGCGATCCAGGGTCTTCGTTTCCAGAGGCTTCTTCGCCTCGCGGATGGTGACGACGATCAGCAAGACGCCGCCATCGACAGATTGAAGGACATGATAAATGAGCTTGAATAGAACCAGATACTTCCGAGGAGGTGCCGCTGGATTGGTCGCCCTTCTTCTCGCCATTGTCCTTCTCGTGCAATTCAACCCGGACATCGCATCCAAGGTCTTCGCGCAGACTACGGATGAGGTTTCCGGTGCCGATGCGCAAGGGAGCGCCGAGCAAGACATGGCCCAACCGGTCACGGTCGAAGTATCGCGTGCCGAGCTTCGCGATAGCGATAGGGCGCGCAGCCTGGCAGGCCGCGTGGAGCCCGCCCGGACCGTGGATATTGCCTTTCAGGTTTCGGGTCAGCTTTCCGACCTCGCGGTAGATGCTGGGACTCGGGTCGAGAAAGGCGATTTAATTGCCGCGCTCGACCCAGTCGATTTCGAATTGGCCGTGGATCGGGCGCAGGCCTCTTTCGACCTCGCAAAATCCGAATACGATCGTGCGTTGAGTCTGACCGAGAGGGGGGTGGCGACCGACGCCCGACTTGAAACGAACCGCGCGCAGCTTGCTCAGGCAGAAGTCGCCCTGCGTGAAGCGGAGCGACGCTTGGCTCAAGCCACGATCACCGCGCCCTTCGACGCCATTGTCGCGCGCATCTTTCTGGAGGAGTTTTCGAACGTCACCCCTGCGGCTCCGATTGCCAGGTTGCAGGACATCAGTGAAATGCGGGTGCGGATTTCGCTGCCCGAGGAACTCGCCGCGATGGCACGGGCCCAGCCCGATGCATTCAGGGTAACCGCCTCTTTCCCCGCCGTGCCGGGATATGACGCAACTCTGTATCTGCGGAAATTCGTGACCGATGCAGACCCCACAGCCCAAACCTATGACGTCGAGTTTGCAATCGAGGGCGCCATCGACCCGAGATTGCTGCCCGGAATGACGGCGAATGTGCGCGTAGCCGCCGCCGCGGAGGGTGCGCAATCGCGGTTGGTAGTCGTCCCGGTCTCGGCGATCGACACGACGAGCCGGAGCGAGCCGTCCATCTGGCTGTATGACGAGGGGACCGGCCGGGTGTCCCGTAAGACGATCCGCCTGGGGCTGCCGAACGACGACGAAATCGTCGTGCTTGAGGGGCTCTCCGGAGACGAACTGGTTGTGTCCGGCGGGTGGTGGCGCCTGAAGGAAAACGAAACAGTCGCGGTTCGCGGCCTCTGAACGATCCTGGACCGGAAAACCGAAACCATGACAATGAGTATTTCCCGCGCAAGCATCCGACGTCCGGTCGCCGTTTGGCTGGCAATTATCTTTTGCCTTCTCGGCGGTTTGTGGGGGCTGAACACGGTCGGACGCCTCGAAGACCCGAGTTTCACGCTCAAGACGGCGCTCGTTTTCGTGCCCTATCCGGGCGCGACGGCGATGGAGGTGGAAGAGGAAGTCACCGATGTCGTGGAAAGCGCACTCCAACAGATGAAGCAGCTCGACCGGGTGGAATCGAAATCCATGCCGGGCATGGCCCAGATCACGGTCGAGATCGAGATGACCTATGGGCCCGACGAGATTCCGCAGGTCTGGGACGAGATGCGCCGCCGTATCCGCGACATCGAAGGAGAGCTTCCCTCCGGTGCGCAGTCTCCGATCATCAATGACGATTTCGGCGACGTCTACGGCATGTTCTACGCTGTGACGGCCGATGGGTTGAGCGCCTCGGAACAGCGAGACCTCGCGACTAAACTGCGGCGCGACCTTGTCACCGTCGACGGGGTGGCCAAGATCGAGGTTCAGGGGCTGGCTGAAGAGGAGATCATCATTTCGATCCCTTCGGCGCGCCTGACCGAACTGGGCCTGCCACCGGACCAGATCCTCGGTATCATCGCCGACGAAAACCAGGTTTTCTCCAACGGCGAGATCAGCGAAGGGCTGTCTCGGCTGGGCGTGTCCGTTCCGCCGGGTTATGTCAGCGTCGAGGGCATAGAGGCGCTGCGGCTCGGCGCCCCCGGAGAGGTCGGGCAGATTGCGCTCTACGACATCGCTCGCGTGGTCCGAGAGGAGACAGAGCGGCCGAGCCAGATCGTGCGTCACAATGGCACGCGGGCCTTCACCCTCGGGGTCTCGGCGCTCGTGGACCGCAACGTTGTCGAGGTCGGCAGATCGGTCGAGGCACGGCTGGACCAGCTGAAGACCGAATTGCCGGACGGCGTCGAGATCGTACCGATCTATGAACAGCATAAGGTCGTCGACGAAGCGGTCTCGAGCTTCCTCGTCGGCCTCGGTCAATCCGTGGCCATCGTCATCGGGGCGCTGATGCTGACCATGGGTTGGCGCGCGGGTTTGGTCGTGGGTGCCACGCTGGGCCTCACGGTTTTTTCCACACTGTTTTTCATGTCTGTCTTCGGCATCGAGATGGAACGGATCAGTCTCGGGGCTTTGATCATCGCCATGGGCATGCTGGTCGACAATGCCATCGTGATCGCCGAAGGCATGCTGATTGGCATGGCGCGGGGCAAGTCCGCCGAAGACGCCGCCGCCGATACAGAGACCGCGACAGGGTTTCCCCTGCTTGGGGCCACCGTGATCGGGATCATGGCGTTTTCGGGCATTGGGCTATCGCCAGACGCCACCGGAGAATTCCTGTTCTCGCTTTTCGCGGTTATCGCGATTTCGTTGCTGATGAGCTGGATCCTCGCCGTAACCGTTACACCCTATCTTGGGAAGCTCCTTCTGAAGGCGCCAAGAGACACCTCCAAGGACCCCTATCGCGGCTTAGTCTATTCGGCTTATCGCGGTTTCCTCTGGATGGCGCTGCGCGCCCGCGTGCTCGTAGTCCTGACGGTCGTCGGAATCACGGTCTGGTCGGTCATGGCCTTCGGCCAAGTCAAGCAGGCTTTCTTTCCGGCGTCGAACACCCCGATATTCTACGTCGAATTCCAGATGCCACAGGGCACGGACATTCGAGCCACGAATGAAGAAATGGCCCGGCTCGAGGCGATCATCTTAGGCGAGGAGATAGTGACGGACGTTACAACGCTTGTCGGGCGAGGGGCCAGCCGCTTCATGCTGACCTACAACCCTGAGCAGGCCGATGCGAGCTACGGTCAGCTGATCGTGCGTGCGACCGATGCCACACTCATCCCCGATGTTGCGGCGCGTCTCAATCGCGAACTGCCGGCGCAATTCCCCAATGCTCTTATCCGCGTCGAGGAGATCGTCTTCGGTCCGCCTGCCGGGGCCGATGTCGCCGTTCGCTTTTCGGGACCCGATCCGGTAGTCCTCCGGCAGCTATCGGATAACGCGCTTGCGATCTTCGACGAGGCCGGCACGATCACAAACCCGCGCACAGACTGGCGACAGCGCGAAATTCTCGTCGAACCCATCGTCGACGAGGCTCGCATGCGGTTGGCCGGTGCGACTCGCGGATCGATTTCCGACACCGTGCAATACGGGACCTCGGGCCTGCGGGTCGGCACCCTGCGCGAAGGCGATGCCGAAATCCCTATGTATCTGCGGCTTCCCGAGGTCGAGCGCGACGGGCTGGATCGTTTGCGCGATCTCTCCGTCTGGTCGCCGGGTGCAAATGGCTATGTGCCGATGGCCAACCTCGTCTCCGGCTTTGAGCCCCGCCTCGTCGAGGCCCTTATCCACCGCCGCGACCGTGAGCGTACGATAACGGTCCTCGGCGGTGCAGGCGGCGACCTGACAGCAGATGAGGCCTTTCGCAGTGTCCGCTCTGATATCGAAGCCATTCGGCTTCCCGAAGGCTACACGATGGAATGGGGTGGCGAGTTCGAAAGCGCGGGAGAAGCGCAGGCAAGTCTCGGCAAACAGCTTCCCTTGGGCTTTCTGGTAATGCTGACAATTTCGATCCTGATGTTCAACAAAGTGCGCCAGCCACTGATCCTGTGGCTCGTGGTTCCGATGTCGGTCACGGGGATGGTTCTTGGTCTGCTGTTCACTGGGCTACCGTTCACGTTCACGGCGCTTCTCGGCTTCTTGTCCCTTTCCGGGATGCTGATGAAGAATGCCATTGTGCTGGTGGAAGAAATCGATCAGCAACGCGCCGAAGGTGTCGAGGACTATCAGGCGGTAATCGATGGCTCGGTCAGCCGTTTGAGGCCCGTCGTGCTGGCTGCGGGCACAACGATTTTCGGTATGACTCCGCTCATATCAGACGCCTTCTTCGCATCGATGGCTGTCACAATCATGGGTGGCCTCGCGTTCGCCTCGATCCTGACACTGGTCGCGGTGCCGGTATTGTATGCGCTGTTCTTCTTGATCAAGCCGCCTAAACAAGAAAACGCTCCTTCAGGTTCCCCAGCGACAGCCTGAACGCAGATGCAGTTATAAGCGTTTCTCTGAGCGCCCTCGACCCGTCTTAAGGACGGTGTAGGCATGTTCCGTCGCCTCAAGCGCGCCTTCGAGAAAACCGCCGAATGTCGGAGCCACTTCGGTGCCGCCAAAGACGAGCGCTTCGTCCCACAGGCCTGAAAGAACGCACGGCAGGCCATAGTTCGGGTGGGCAAAAAAGACAGCGAAACTGCGGCTGGCAGCACGCCAGGCGCACTCCCGCTCCATGGTCTAGGCCTTCAAGGCATGGACCGAGGCCCAACTGCTACGCATTCCCGGCAAGGACGGTCTCGCGAAGGCCTTCCGCTATGGTCTCAGCTGCTGGCCGTCATTCGAGCTCTTCCTTGGAGATGGCCGCGTCGGCATCGACGACACCACCGCCGAGCGCGTCATGCGCCCGATCAGCATCGGGCGAAAAAACTGACTTTTTGCAGGCTCCGACAGCGGTGGCGAAACGCTGTCCCGGGCGATCTCCCTTGTCGAGACAGCCAAGATGAACGGCCACGATCGGCAAGCCTGGCTGGCCGAAATCCTCGACCGCATCCACAATCACATGACCAACCCGCTCAACGAACTGCTTTCATGGAACTGGACGCCGATAAACTGATCCGCGGTAACAACCGGGCGGTTACGTTTTTGGGGAAGTGATTACCTTTGAATCTTGAGGTCCGACTTCGCCTTTGCTAGGAATCGAACAACCATTAGAAAATTAGCAAAGTCGAAAGTGCAGATGTCTGGACCCCTTGATCAACTGAAGATTATAGAACTTGGTCACGTAATTGCCGGACCACTTGCGGCAGCTTTACTCTCGGATTTTGGTGCAGATGTCATCAAGATCGAAGCCCCCAACCGGACGGATATGATGCGCGACCTTGGACCCAAGGCAGAGGATGGGGTGGGCGTCTGGTGGAAGACTTTGGGCCGTAACAAGAAAACACTAGGCCTGGACTGGAAGTCCGACGAGGGCCGGGACATCCTGCGAAAGTTGGTCGAAGATGCCGACGTGCTGATCGAAAATTTCCGACCGGGTGTGCTGGAACGTGCCGGTGTTGGGCCAGACGTCTTGCACGATTGGAACCCGGACTTGGTTGTCTTGCGGGTTTCAGGTTACGGACAGGACGGTCCGATGCGCGACGTGCCAGCGTTTGGGCGTGCTGCGGAGGCCATGAGTGGATTAGCGCATCTGACCGGTTTTCCCGACGGGCCGCCGATGCACCCCGGCTTTCCGGCGGCCGACAGCACGACAGGGCTGATGGGCGCTTTGGGAATCATGATCGCGCTATTTGCTCGCGAAAAGGGCATTGCACGCGGTCAGGTCGTCGATCTTGCGGTGTTCGAGGCGTTGCTTCGGTTGATGGACTATCCTGTTCCCGCATTGACGGGCGCGAACCTCTCGCCGCGGCGCAATGGGCTGCGCCAGCCGATGGACTTTGCTCCGGGGGGGATGTTCCGAACGTCCGATGGGGTGTGGCTGACCGTTTCCGCAGGGAGCGCGGAAACCGCGCACCGACTGTTGCGGGCAGTCGGCGGGGACGCCCTTGCCGATGATCCGCGGTTTGCGACACTCGGCGAGATGTCGCAGCACATGACGGTGGTCTTTGACGCGATCAATGATTTCGTCACGCAGCACACGGCTAAGGAAGTGGAGGCGGTATTCGCCCGCCATGATGCCGTTGCCTCGCGTGTGTTGAGTGTCGAGGAAATCGCGACGAACGAGCAGATACGCCATCGCGGGGATATCGTGTCGGTCGCTGGCGAACAGACTCAGGTCATTGGTCCGGTCCCTCATCTCAGCGCGACGCCCGGTCAGCTTCGTTGGCTGGGACGACCGCCTGGCGCAGACAGCCAAAGCATTCTGCGTGATCTTGGTTTTGACGATGAGCGGATCGCTGCCCTATGTGAGGCTGGGCTCGTAAGATTGGAAAGAGGGCGCGCGCTATGACATTTCGATTGACCGCCGACCAACAAGAGATTCGCGACCAGGTTCTGCGGATTTGCGCAAGGTTCGACGACGACTATTGGCTGGATCGGGATCGCAACGGTGGTTTTCCCCATGAACTGCACAGGGCAATGGCCGATGGCGCCTGGCTGGGTATCGCCATGCCAGAAGCTGTCGGCGGCGCTGGTCTGGGGATCACCGAGGCGACCATAATGATGCAGGCAATCGCCGAGTCGGGGGCCGGCGCAAGCGGAGCCTCGGCCATCCACATGAACATTTTCGGGCTCAACCCGGTGGTGAAGTTTGGGACCGATGAGCAGCGCGCGCGTATGCTTGGCCCTCTAATAGCAGGCGATGAAAAGGCCTGTTTCGCCGTGACCGAACCGACGACGGGGCTGGATACCACAAAGCTGAAGACCATGGCGGTGCGGCGGGGGGACAGATATGTCGTGCACGGACAAAAAGTCTGGATTTCTACCGCGCAGGTGGCAGACAAGATGTTGCTTCTGGCCAGAACAACGCGGCTTGAGGATGTGAGCAGCCCGACCGAAGGGCTGAGCCTGTTCTATACAGATCTCGACCGAAATTTCGTTGACGTGCGAGAGATCGAAAAGATGGGTCGAAAGGCTGTCGATTCGAACGAAGTCTTCATCGATGGATTGCCGATTCCGGCTGAGGACCTGATCGGGGAGGAGGGCAAAGGCTTTAGGCAAATTTTGCACGGGTTGAATCCCGAACGCATCCTGGTGGCCGGTGAATGCATCGGTATTGCGCGCAACGCACTGGCGCGAGCGGCGCATTATGCAAACGAACGTGTGATTTTTGACCGCCCGATCGGCCAAAATCAGGGTGTTCAGCATCCACTCGCCAAAGCCTGGGCGCGAGTGGAATCTGCCAATCTCATGGTGATGCACGCTGCAGCCCTCTACGATGCGGGAGAACCCTGCGGCGTCGAGGCGAACGCCGCCAAGCTTTTGGCCGCCGACGCCGCGGTCGAGGCGACCGAAGCCGCGCAAATTACGTTTGGCGGATTCGGATATGCTAAGGAATATCACGTGGAGCGACTGGTACGTGAAGCTCTGCTGTTCCGCATCGTACCGGTGACACCGCAGATGCTTCTGTCGTTCATAGCAGAAAAAGCCCTTGGACTTCCAAAGTCTTACTGATCGGAGATAACGGGCGGGGCTGGTGGGAAAAGTTGTCTTGACCAATTTTCTAACGCCCGTTAGATTACTGGCAGCTGCCCCTAATGGGGAATGGGAGGAGGCGTCATGAATAAGACGCAGTTTGGGTCTTCGAGGGAGGACCTATCAAAACGTGCAACCGTTTACGCAAGCGGTTTATTCACCGGCAAAGTCGTTGTGGTGACCGGGGCCGGAGGCGGATTGGGGCTGGCAATTGCGACCTTGTTCGCAAGGCTCGGGGCCAATCTGGCGATCAATGGACGCAACGAAGAGAAACTGGCTTTGGCCAAGGAGTTTCTTGAAAGTTTCGGGGGCGAAGTTTTCGCTGTGCCTATGACCATCCGGGAGCCTGAGCAGGTCGAGGATTTTGTCGCCAAGACGAACCAGGAGTTCGGGGCGATTGACGTATTGGTGAACAATGCTGGGGGTCAGTTTCCGCAAGCAGCGTTGGAGTTTAGTCCAAAGGGCTGGAATGCGGTCATAGACACCAACCTGAACGGCACGTGGTGGATGATGCAATCCACGGCGCGCCACTGGGTTGCCAACAAGCAATCGGGCTCCATCGTCAACATCGTGGCCGATATCTGGCGCGGCATGCCCGGCATCGCGCATACCTGTGCGGCCCGGGCAGGGGTAGTTTACCTGTCCAAGTCGGTTGCGGTGGAGTGGGCCCCGCACGGTATCCGAGTGAACTGCGTGGCGCCGGGTTGCTGCGAAAGCAACGGTTTCGGGAACTACCCTCCGGAGGGTTCTGCGACCTTTCAGGACTCCAACCCGATGCGGCACGCCGGGGACGAATGGGATGTCGCTGAAGGGGTTGTCTATATGGCGGCGAATTCAGGGAAATTCGTAACCGGAGAAGTTCTGAACATCGACGGTGGGCAGCAATTGTGGGGGGATCCATGGCCAACGGGGCGGCCGGACTACTTCCGGATTACCTGATGTTGGCCGTGAACCTTAGGGGGACAATGATATCTAGATGACGACAAGGATTAACACAGCAATCGGAGCCGATGATGGGGCGATACTGGAGTGCAGCGGGGTCGAACGACGGTTCGGCGGCATCGTCGCTGTCACCGGTGTTGACCTCGTTATTCGACAAGGGGAAATCTTTGGACTTGTCGGTCCGAATGGCAGCGGCAAGACAACGCTAACAAACGCAATTACCGGATTTTACCCGCCAAACGAGGGCAGGGTCCGGCTGGCAGGAAACGACATTACGGGTACGGCGCCTCACAAGGTTGCCAAGCTCGGCGTTGCCAGAACGTTCCAAAATCTTGCCCTGTTCAACGGGATGAGCGTTCTGGACAACATCCTGCTCGGGCGGCACATCCACATGAGCCCAGGCGTTTTGCGTACGGCGCTATATTGGTGGGCAGCACAGCGTGAAGAAATCGAGAACCGTAAAATCGTCGAGGAGGTGATCGAGTTTCTACAGCTCGAGAGCATTCGGCATGAGTTGGTCGATGGTCTTCCGATCGGGTTGAAAAAGCGGGTCGAGCTGGCGCGGGCATTGGTGGCCGAGCCACAGATGCTGATTCTCGATGAACCGATGGCCGGCATGAACCAGGAAGAGAAAGGGTATATGTCCCGTTTCATTCTGGATGCCCGTGCCGAACGCGGCGTCAGCGTTCTGCTGATCGAACACCATATGGATGTCATCACCGGCATTTGTGATCGGATGCTGGCACTGAACTACGGTGAAATGATCGCCAGTGGCATCCCCAAGGAGGTTGTGAAGGACCCGCGGGTCATCGAGGCATATATCGGAGGGTCGCATGACTGATTTGACGAAGAACCGGTCTTCAGGCGGCGAAACGATTGGTGCACTTCTGGCGAAGAACGCGTCGCTCCACGGAAAGGATATCGCCCGTCGCGAAAAAGAGCGTGGGATATGGAAAGAAACCACCTGGGCGGAATACGCCCAAGAGGTGGTGGCCTGTGCGGCTGGGCTTGAAAAAATCGGCGTGAAGCCTGGCAAAGCAGTGCTTGTTCTGGGCGATAACCGTGCGCGGCTCTATGGCGGCATGCTGGCTGTTTCGTTGCTTGGTGCCTACGCCATGCCCGCTTATCCGGGCGCAACTCTTGAGGAACTAAGGCACTTTCTTGGCGAAGTCGAGATCGTCGCGGCCATTGCGGAAGATCAGGAACAGGTTGACAAGATCCTGGAACTGAAGGACGCGGGCGCCGAGGGCATCGACCACATCATTTATGATGAAGCGCGCGGTCTTGGCTTCTACGAGGTTGAAGGGTTGTTGTCCTGGGATCACCTGATCGAAGTTGGTCAGCACGATCTGAACGAAACCCCGGGCCTGCGTGAGGAACTGCTTAGTCGTGCGAAGCCGGAAGATCCGGCCATTTTTCTGCACTCCTCCGGAACGACGGGCGCGCCGAAGGGCATCGTACTGAGTCAGAAGAACGTTCTTGCTGCTGCTCGGAATGGACATGCGGCGGGTGCCTTCGACGAAAATGAGGAGATCCTCGCGTACTTGCCGATGGCCTGGGTGGGAGACTACGCCATAACCGTTGCCGCGGCACTCCTTTGGCGTTTCACCGTGAATGTGCCTGAGCGCCAGGAAACGGTCGTGCGCGACATGCGCGAGATCGCTCCGACCTTCTATCTGGCGGCTCCGAGAAGCTGGGACCAGATGCTGACGACAATCCAGGTGGGTATCGAAAATTCGACCCCTTTAAAGAAACGGCTGTACCATTTTTTCATGGATCGGGCCATCGCGGCGGAAACGCGCAAGCTGAATGGCAAAAGCGGCGGTGTTCTTGAGCCTTTGGGCCGACTTTTGGGCGAGGCAATCATTTTCGGTCCGGTCAAGGACCAGTTCGGAATGAGCCGACTCAAGAACGCGTTCACCGGCGGTGAAGCAATCGGCGAAGACACCTTTGTTTTCTACCGAGCCTTGGGAATCAAATTGCGCCAACTCTACGGCCAAACCGAAAACAGCGCGATCAATGCAATTCAGTCTCCGGGTGAAGTGCGCCTTCATACGGTTGGCAAACCCGCGCCCGGCGTCGAGGTGACCATCGCCGAGGACGGGGAGATCTTGGTACGCTCGGACAGCGTATTCGAAGGGTACTTCAACAAACCCGAAGCGACCGCCGAAGCCCTTGAGGGCGGGTGGCTGCATACAGGTGATGCCGGGTATTTGGAGGAAGATGGACACCTGGTTGTTCTGGGGCGCGTCTCCGAGGTCATGCATACGGCCGGAGGCGAGCGGTTTGTGCCAAACTACATCGAGAACCGGTTGAAATTCAGCCCTTATATTAAGGATGCTGCCGTAATCGGCGCCGGGCTTGACGAATTGACGGCTATGGTCTGCGTGGATTTCGAAGCCGTTGGCCACTGGGCAGAGGTGAACGGCGTGCCCTATGTGTCTTATGCCGATCTTTCTCAGCGTGAAGAGGTCGCGACGTTGCTTCGCGAGGCCTTCCAACGGGTCAACAAGGCCGTCACCGAACCATTGCGCCTGCAACGCTTTGTAAGTCTGCCGAAAGAATTCGACCCGGACGATGGTGAAATCACGCGAACCCGAAAACTGCGGAGGAAGGTCGTTCAGGAACGCTATGCCGACGTGATCGCGGCGCTCTACGACGGTTCAAAAGAGGTCCATGTAAGCGCGCAGGTGACTTACGAGACCGGGGAAGTAGGGAAGGTCGAAAGAAGCCTTCCCATCAGGGAGGTATAAATGGACTGGGTCTTTCTATCAGAGCTTGCGATCAACGGAGCCTTGACGGGTCTGCTGTACTCGCTATTCGCCATCGGCCTTGTGCTGATTTACAAGGCATCTTCGGTGCCCAATCTGGCTCAGGGCGGGTTGACCATGGTAGGGGCCTATGTGGTCCTGGCGCTGGCACGCGACGTGGGTTTACCCTTGTGGCTGGCCATCCCTCTGGCTGCGGTTGTCATGTTCGGCCTTGGGTTCGGCATTGAGCGTGTTGCTCTGCGCCGTCTCGCAGGTCGGCCGGTTGTCATGATCTTGATGCTGACACTCGGCCTCGACATTTTCCTGCGGGGTACAACGCTTGCGATTTGGGGCGGGACGTCACGTTCGATGGAATTGGGCGTCAGCTATGATCCACTGTTTTTTGACGACATCTTCATCAGCCGCATCCATCTGGTTGGTGCCGGTGTTGCGCTCGCCTTGTTTGTCGCATTCATGCTGTTTTTCCGAACCCGGACCGGGATCAAGTTGCGGGCGATCGCGGATGATTACATGGCTTCGTGGTCGGTAGGTATCTCGGTTGAACGCGGAGTTGGCCTGTCCTGGGCGCTGGCATCCGTTGTTGCCGTCGCTGCGGGCGTTATCTGGGGCGAGATTCAGGGTGTCGATCAGGCGCTGTCGCTGTTGCTTCTCAAAGGTCTGACAGTTGCCGTTCTCGGTGGTCTCGACAGTATCCTTGGCGCCGTGATCGCAGGCATCATCCTGGGCGTCGTCGAAAACGTTGTTTCTGATTTCCTCGATCCGCTTGTCGGAGGCGGAAGCCGTGAGCTTATCGTCGCCGCCGTGCTCATTCTTACCGTCATGATCCGTCCGCACGGGCTGTTCGGTCGTCACGACATCGAAAGGGTGTAAGGGATGTTTTACAGACTTTCCGGCGTCCATCACGCCAACTACGTTTCGGACAGCCGTATCTTCAAGGTGCCTGCCGACAGAAATCTGACAGCATTCATCTTTCTGATCGGTCTTGCCGCGCCATTCATCATCCCGTCGCTTTATCTGAACAGCTACATGCTTCCCTGGCTGATCTGGACGGCCGCCGCGCTTGGATTGAATCTGGTGACAGGTTGGGCAGGCCAACTTCACTTGGGTTATGCTGCGGTCATGGCCGTCGGAGCGTATTCGTCGATCCATGCCGCGCGTTTCGGGGTGCCGTGGGAATTCGCCCTGATCATCGGCGGATTGACGTCATCCGTGATCGGCAGCCTGTTTGCTTTTGCCGCTTTGCGGGTCAAGGGACTGTATCTCGCCCTTACCACTCTTGCGATGCAATTCGTGATGGACTGGGTTCTGACCCACTCTCCGGCGATCTCGGGGGGTTCACACGCGTCGCTCCAGTCACCGACATTGGCTCTGCTCGGGCAAGAGATTACCACTGATACTGGCTTCTACTATGTCGCCTTCGGCTGGTGTGTGTTGGTGACGATCTTCATGCTTAATCTCAAGCGTACTGGACTCGGTCGCGCCTTGGTCGCTGTCCGGGAAAAAGACTTTGCGGCCGCGATCCTGGGTGTGAACAGTTTCTACTACAAAATCCTCGCGTTCGCGACTTCGTCGTTCATCGCAGGCGTCAGCGGTGCGTTGCTTGTTGCCACCTTTTTCTTTCTCGCCGCACCCGAGCAATTTTCGGTTGCCGTTTCGATCCAGGTTCTTGCGATGGTGATTGTTGGCGGCCTTGGCAGCATTATCGGTTCCTATTTCGGTGTTGCCCTGATCCTTCTTGTTCCGGGTATCGTGAACGGTCTCGTCGTCACGCTGAGTGACGGGCTTGGCATGCAGATCGATGTTGAAACACTCGCTCACATCCCGAACGCAGTCTATGGCGCACTGATCGTCATTATCCTTCTGATCGAACCACTCGGTTTGGGAAAACTCTACGGCAACATCAGAGACTATCTGATGGTCTGGCCCTTCGATCAGTTCAAGAAATAGGGGAATGCCGATGCAAGAAAAAGTTGAAGCCCAGAACATTCTATCCATGAACAGCGTCGAAGTACTGTACGACAATGTAATACTGGCGATCAAAGGTGTTTCGGTCCAAGTCCCAAAGGGCGAGATGATCGCACTCTTGGGATCGAACGGAGCGGGAAAAAGCACCACGTTGAAAGCGATCAGCGGTCTTTTGAAGGCTGAGCGCGGACGCATCAGCCGAGGTGAGATAACGTTCCAGGGAGTGGACATTACCGAAGCGCTCGCGCAAGAACGCGTCGAGATGGGCATCTGTCATGTCATCGAAGGGCGGCGGGTCTTCGAACATCTGACCCCCGACGAGAACCTGACCGCCGCCGCGCCGCGCGGAATGTCCCGATCAACGCTGAATGCGGAAAAGGACAAGATCTACGGATATTTTCCGCGGCTTGCCGAACGCAAAAGTTCGCAAGCAGGCTATTTGTCGGGTGGTGAGCAACAGATGCTTGCCATTGGGCGGGCCCTCGTGACCCAGCCGAAGCTGTTGATGCTTGATGAACCAAGTCTCGGGCTTGCTCCGTTCCTGGTCGAGGAGATCTTCGGCATCTTGCAAAAGATCAATAAGGATGAGGGCCTGTCCGTCCTGCTGGTGGAACAGAACGCCCTGGCGGCTCTGGAAATCGTTTCGCAAGGGTACCTTATCGAGAACGGCCGCGTTGTTATGCACGGCACCGCCGAGGCGCTCAAATCTAACTCCGACATTCAGGAGTTCTATCTAGGCGGCGGAGAGACCGACTTTCACAACGTCAAGCACTACAGCCGACGCAAACGTTGGTTGAGTTGAGGTACTAATCAGAAGTTGTTCAGGGAGGAACAAATGAAGAAACTTACCAAAGCGTTGGCCGTATTATCAATGTTCGGCGGAGCAATGTTTGGCACCCAGACGCTGGCCGAGCCATTCAAGATCGGCATCTGCTACGATCTCAGCAAAGCCTATACCTTTGCCACGCCGCAGGTTTCGCAGGCCGCGATGGACCTTGCCAAGCTCATCAACATGAAGGGCGGCATCGGTGGGGAACCGGTCGAAGTCATCGTGCGTGACCACGGGAACGAACCGCAGCGCGGAATCGAGTGCTACTCCAAGCTCAGCCGCGAGGGCGTCTTTGTCTTCGATACCCTGTCCACTCCGGTCTCTCTGGCTATCCTGCCGCGGGCCATGGAAGACGAGCGTATCCTGATGCAGTCGCTTGTCGGCCGAGGCGATGCCGTCGACGGCACCGTTTTCGAATGGGTCTATCCGGTCGGACCGACCTATTGGGGACAGGCGGCCAATGATGTTGCCTACATAAAGCAATTGCATGATGGCGACTTGTCGGACGTGAAGGTGGGGTTTGTGTATTTCGATTATCCTTTCGGACAGGAGCCGATCGAGATCCTGGAAACCTTGTCCGAAAAAGAGGGTTTCGAGCTTGAGCTTTACCCTGTGCCACTGCCTGGCAGCGACCAGGCCGGAGTGTGGTCCAAGGTGCGCCGCGACAAGCCCGATCATGTAATCGTCTGGATGTTGGGCGGTGCGCATGTGGTCGCGTCGAAGGAGATGCAGCGCAATCGCATTCCGATGGACAAGTACATCTCGGTCAACTGGTTGAACGAAGTCGATATCGCCAACATCGGTAAAGAGGCCGCCAAGGGTATCAAGCGCGGTACCAATGTCGTGGGCGGTCAGGATATTGCCCTGTATCAGGAAATCATGGCCGAGCTTTATGACAAGGGCGAGGGGTCCGGCCCGATCGAGAAGACGCAGGACGTTTTCTACAACACCGGTCTGGCGATGTATTCAATCATGTTCGAAGCCGCGCGCAGGGCGGCAGAACAGGAAGGCCTTCCGATAACCGCGGAGTCCTACAAAGCCGGACTGGAATCTCTTGAGGGATACGACGCGAACGGGCTGATGGCCCCCATTACGGTGACGGCCGAAGATCATGGCGGCGGCGGTAAGACCCGGATCGAGATGTGGGACGGGGAGACTTGGGTGCCGCAAACCGACTGGATCTCTGAGTACACGGACGTCGTGTGGGACGTGGTGAAAGAAAGTTCCTCAAAATACGAGCAGTGAATGACCAATAGCAGGAAGGGCGACGCTACGCGGGGCGGCAGCGGCGTTTATAAGACAGTATCACCGCCCCAAACCAAACCAACGGGAGAGAGAACATGAAAGTCACACAGCAAATTAAGGCAGTGGTCCTTGCTGCTGCGCTGGCAACAAGCGCGACTGTGGCCTCAGCGCAGGACAAGGAGCCGATCCGCTTCGGACTCTGCTTCGACCTCAGCAAGTCCTACACCTTCATTTCGCCTCAGGTGGCCCAGGCCGCTCAGGACCTCGCGATGTATACCAACGAAAACGGTGGTATCGAAGGGCATCCGGTGGAAATCATCGTGCGCGATCACGGCAACGAACCGCAGCGCGGCGTGGAATGCTACGAGCAGCTCAAGCGTGAAGGTGTATTCATTTTCAACATGCTCTCGACGCCGGTCACGAATGCGGTTCTGCCCCGTGCAATGAGAGACGGTAACATCCTGATGCAATCGTTCGTCGGTCGGGGTGACGCCGTGGATGGCGAGGTGTTCGAATGGGTTTTCCCGGTCGGCCCGACCTATTGGCAGCAGGCGGCGAACGACGTTGCATTCATCAAGGAGCAGATGGGCGGTGATCTGAGCGATGCGAAGATCGGGTTCATCTATCTGGACTACCCCTTTGGCCAGGAACCGATCGAGATCCTGAAAACGCTTTCCGAGAAGGAAGGGTTCGAACTGGAGCTTTATCCCGTGCCGCTTCCCGGGTCGGATCAAGCCGGCGCATGGAGCAAAATCCGCCGCGACAAGCCCGACTATGTGATCAGCTGGCTACTGGCGGGCGGACATGTGGTCGCCTCGAAGGAAATGCGCCGCAACCGTTTCCCGATCGACCGCTATCTGTCGGTGAACTGGCTGAACGAAGTCGATATCGCCAATATCGGCGCGGAAGAGGCGAAAGGCATCCTGCGCGGGACCAACGTGGCCGGCGGCCAGGAAGTCCCGCTCGTCAAGACGATGCTGGACACCTACTATGCCAATGGCGAAGGCAGCGGCCCCGAGAGCTTGGTGCACGATGTCTACTACAACACCGGTCTTGCGATCTATTCGGTCGGTTTCGAAGCTGCCCGTATCGCGATCGAGGAGAACGGATGGCCGTTGACGCCAGAGAGCATGAAAGCGGGCTATGAAGCGATCGAGAACTTCGACGGCAACGGTCTCATGGCGCCGGTCACGGTGACCGCGGAAGACCATGGCGGCGGTGGCAAGACCCGGGTCGAACAGTGGGATGGCGAGACCTGGGTTCCGCTTACCGACTGGAGCGCCGATTACCTCGATATCGTTTGGGAAGTGATCAAGGAAAGCTCCGAGTCGTTCTCAGTCGAATGAACACAAGCATCCCCGCGGCACCCATGCCGCGGGGATTTTTCGCACAAATACAGTCCATGAATAACGAAGTTAATGCTATGAGCCCCATTGATGTGAAGATCGAAGACGGCATCGCAACCGTCTGTATCAACCGGCCCGAACGCAAGAACGCACTTTCCGTGGCCGCAACGAACGGGCTGACGGATGCCTGGGAGAAGATCGAGGCGGATGACAGCATTCGCGCGGCAATACTGACCTCGGCCGATTGCGGCGTGTTCTGTGCCGGGCTGGATCTGAAGGAAGCCACCCAGATCGCGCGGGACGAGGGTGTCGATATCCTGTCCAAGATGCGCGATCCGTTTCACGAAACCATGCGCGCCTGCAAGAAACCGATCATCGCGGCGATGACCGGGTCTTTGATGGCGGGCGGCATGATGCTGACCTTGAATTGCGATCTGCGGGTCGGTCTCAAGGGGACCAAGGTCGGTATCACCGAAGTAAAGATCGGTCGTGGATCGCCCTGGGCATCGCCGGCATTGTCCATGCTGCCACAGCCCATCCTTATGGAGATCGTTCTGACCGGCGACCTGATGCCGATCGAGCGCCTGCACGAATACGGGTTCACCAACTATATCGAAGACACCCCCGATGCTGTCCGCGCACGGGCCTTCGACCTTGCCAAACGCATTGCCAGCGCGGCCCCGCTGTCGGTTGTTGCCGCGAAAGGCAGTGTTCGCGCAACCATGGATCTGGGCTGTGCCGGTGGTCTGGAAGAGGGCAAGCGCCTGCACGAAGTGGTTTACGCCAGCAACGACGCGATTGAAGGCCCCAAGGCCTTCGCTGAAAAACGAGCACCCGTCTGGACTGGGACCTGATGGAGGCTTGAATGACTGAACTTATTCGTCTGGACAGGGAAGGCCCTGTCGGAATCCTGCGGTTTCTTCAGCCGACAAAACGCAACCCTTACAGCATCGGGTTCGTCGAAGAACTGGTGGCGCTCCTGCGCGAAGCCGAACGGGACGATACGATCCGTGTCGTTGTTATGACCGGTGGCGATCATTTCAGCAGCGGCGGCGATCTTGTCGGGTTTCAGTCTGAGATCGCGAAAGGCGCAAGGGCGACATCGGAAATGGTGGACCGCGTGCACGATGGCGGACGCGCGGCCTATCTGTTTTGTAAACCCTTGATTTCCGCGGTATGCGGCGTGGCTTTTGGCGCGGGTCTAAGCCTGGCCTTGTCGGCGGACATTGTCGTTGCTGCCGAAGATGCCCGGCTGTGCGAAGTTTTTGCGCGCGTCGGCGGCTGTCCTGACACGGGATCTAGCTGGCTGCTTCAACAGCGTGCCGGTGCGGGGGTGGCGCGGATGCTGGTGCTCACGGGCCGTGAAATCGACGGGCGCACCGCTAGGGACCTGCGCGTTGTCGAAGAATGCGTGCCGGCCAACCAGGTCGAGGTACGGGCGTTGGAAATTGCCCGCGAGATTGCAACGCACCCGATGTTTGGCGTTCAGACCGCCAAGCGTGTGATGCGCGCCGCAGCCGAGTGCAGCTATCTCGAGGCGCTGGATATCGAGCGCGATGCCCAAAGCGTTTTGCTGTGCGCGCATGACTTTCCCGAGGCGATGAAAGCGTTTTCGGAAAAAAGAGCTCCAGAATTCAAAGACCGTTAGCTCGGTTGAAACCTTATCGCAAAACTCAAGGAGACCACGCCAATGAAGGTACTCGTGCCGGTGAAACGCGTGATCGACTACAACGTGAAGGTCCGCGTCAAGGCGGATGGCAGCGGTGTCGATCTCGCCAACGTCAAGATGTCGATGAACCCGTTCGACGAGATCGCCGTCGAAGAGGCGATCCGCCTGAAGGAAAAGGGCGCTGCCGAAGAGGTCGTCGCCGTCTCGATCGGCGTCAAGCAGGCGCAGGAAACCCTGCGCACCGCGCTGGCCATGGGCGCCGACCGCGCCATCCTGGTGGTTGCCGCCGATGACGTGCACCAGGACATCGAGCCGCTGGCGGTGGCCAAGATCCTGGCCAAGGTCGTCGAAGAGGAAGAGCCCGGCCTGGTGATCTGCGGCAAGCAGGCCATCGACAACGACATGAACGCAACCGGCCAGATGCTGTCGGCGCTGATGGGCTGGAGCCAGGCGACCTTTGCCAGCGAGCTGAACATCGAAGGCGACGACGCCGTGGTGACCCGCGAGGTCGATGGCGGCCTGCAGACCATCAAGGTAAAGATGCCCACGGTCGTCACCGTCGACCTGCGCCTGAACGAGCCGCGCTATGCCTCGCTGCCCAACATCATGAAGGCCAAGAAAAAGCCGCTGGATGAAAAGACCGCCGCCGATTACGGCGTCGACGTCACCCCGCGCCTGACCGTGGTCAAGACGTCCGAGCCGGCCGAACGCGCCGCCGGTGAAATGGTGGGTTCGGTCGACGAGCTCGTGTCGAAACTCAAGGAAAAGGGGGCGGTGTGATGGCTGTTCTTCTTCTTGCCGAAGTCAACAATGGCGAACTGTCGATGGACGCGACGGCCAAGGCCGTGGCCGCTGCCAAGGACCTGGGTGACGTGACCGTGCTGTGTGCCGGCGCCTCGGCCGCCGATGCCGCGAAAGAGGCCGCCACCATCGACGGCGTGGCCAAGGTGCTGGTCGCCGAAGACCCCGCGCTGGGTCATCGCCTGGCGGAATCGACCGCCGACCTGATCGTGGGCCTGGCCGGTGACTACGACCACATCGTCGCGCCCGCCACCACCGACGCCAAGAACGTGCTGCCGCGCGTGGCCGCGCTGCTGGACGTGATGATGCTGACCGATGTTTCGGCCGTCGTCGACGCCGACACGTTCGAGCGCCCGATCTATGCAGGCAACGCGATCCAGACCGTGAAATCGTCGGATGCGAAAAAGGTGATCTCGTTCCGCACCGCCAATTTCGACGCGGCGGGCACCGGCAACTCGGCCTCGGTCGAAACGGTGGACGGCGCGCAGGCGTCGGGCCTGTCGCAATGGGTCGAGGACAAGGTTGCCGAAAGCGACCGGCCCGAACTGACCTCGGCCGGCGTGGTCGTGTCGGGTGGCCGTGGCGTCGGCTCGGAAGACGATTTCGCGCTGATCGAGAAACTGGCCGACAAGCTGGGCGCCGCCGTTGGCGCATCCCGCGCCGCCGTCGACTCGGGCTTTGCCCCGAACGACTGGCAGGTGGGCCAGACCGGCAAGGTGGTCGCCCCCGACCTTTACATCGCCGTCGGCATTTCGGGCGCGATCCAGCACCTTGCGGGCATGAAGGACAGCAAGATCATCGTCGCCATCAACAAGGACGAAGAGGCACCGATCTTCCAGGTCGCCGATTACGGCCTGGTCGCCGACCTGTTCGAAGCCGTGCCCGAACTGACCGAAAAGTTGTAAGTCATTGCAAAAATTATAAAAAGGCCCGCCTGATTTGTCGGGCCTTTTTGTACGAGCCGAATGGGCGGCGAGCGGATCGGACGGACTAGGATGCGCGCGGTCCTAAGCCTTGTGACGCCTCGTCAGAACGGCTCCGGTTCATTGTCAAGAAGCAAAACACTTGTTAGATTTTGGCTCAACACAAGCTTGAATCGATAGGAAAAATTCATGTCTCTGATCAAGAACTCCCCTAGCTGGGCAGTGGATGAACACAAGATGTTCGCCGATAGTACACGCAGGCTTTTCGATGCAGAGATGGCTCCGAAGATTGAAAAATGGGCGGAGCAGGGAATTGTTGACCGCGACTTCTGGAAAACAGTCGGTCAGCAGGGTGTCATGGGTGGCTCGATTGCCGAAGAATATGGTGGGTTCGGTGGCGGCATCGGGTTCGACGCGATTACCGTCTACGAGCAGGGGCGCACCGGTGATACGGGTTGGGGCTATGGGATTCAGTCCATCGTAATCCATTATCTCAACGCATATGGCAGTGAGGAACAGAAGAAAAAGTGGTTGCCGAAACTGGTCAGCGGCGACAGCGTTGCGGCGATTGCCATGACCGAGCCTGGAACGGGCTCTGACCTCCAGAACGTACAAACCTATGCGGAAAAGGATGGCAACCACTACAAGATCAACGGTTCGAAGATCTTTATCACAAACGGGCACACGGCGGATCTCGTTGTTATCGTGGCAAAGACCGATCGCAACGCCGGCGCTAAGGGCGTTTCATTGATCGTTCTGGAAACCGAGGGCACCGAGGGCTTTCGCCGGGGACGGAACCTGAAGAAACTGGGTATGAAAGGTTCGGATACTGCTGAGCTGTTCTTCGAGGATGTGCGCGTGCCCACGGCGAACCTGCTTGGTCCGGAAGAGGGGCAGGGGTTCTACCAGCTGATGAAGCAGCTGCCTTGGGAGCGGCTGATGATCGGCATTACCGCCCTCGGTTTTATTGATTTTGCGATCGATGAAACGGTGAAATATGTTCAGGACCGCAAGGCATTTGGAAGCCGGATCATGGACTTCCAGAATACACGCTTCAAACTGGCGGAATGCAAAACCAAGGCCGAATTGCTACGTTCTTTCGTAAATGACGGGATCGCGCGTCTTGAAGCGGGCGAACTTGATGCGGCCACGGCTTCGATGGCGAAATGGTGGGGCAGCCAGACGCAGAACGAGGTCATGCATGAATGCCTGCAACTTCACGGCGGTTACGGTTTCATGATGGAATACCCCATCGCGCGACTTTATGCCGACAGCAGGGTCCAGATGATCTATGGCGGCACCAACGAGATCATGAAGGAACTGATCGCACGTTCGCTGGATGTTTGATCCGTCGGGTGCCGGGTCGGAGACTAGTCGCCCCCCGGACCGATGATCTCGTCGTTGTGTTCGCCCAGTCCGGGGGCGGGGCGCAGGTCATGCCGCGCCGGTGTCGCCGAGAATCGAATGGGCGGGCGTGTCATCCAGATCGTACCTTCGGTGGGGTGTTCGACCTTCTGAAAGAAACCGGTTACGGAAAGGTGCGGATCGTTCGGCAGATCCGACAGGGTGTTCACCGGCATGGCGGGAATGTCGGCCTGCTCCATCAGGGCCAGCCAGTCGGCGGTTGTCCGCGTCAGCGCAATCCGAGCAACCATGTCGTAAAGGGCGCCGATGTTACGGCTGCGGGTGTCCATGTCGGTGACCCAGACGTGGTTGATCATGTCGTCGCGCCCGACCGTCTTGAAAAACCGCGCCCATTGGGCGTTGGTATAGGGCAGGATCGTGATGAACCCGTCCGCCGTCTGGAGCGGGCGGCGGTGCGGCACCAACATGCGGGCATATCCGAAATTCCTCGGCACCTCGTCGAATGTCGCGCCGTCCATGTGTTCGGCCAGCAGAAACGCCGTCAGCGTTTCGAACATCGGCACCTCGACATGCTGTGCCTGGCCCGTGCGTTCCCGATGAAACAGGGCTGCCATGACGGCATAAGCCGTGGTAACACCGCCAAGCTTGTCGGCAAGAATGGTCGGGGAATAATCGGGTTTTGCCTCTGGATCGCGAAGGGTGGGCAGGCTGGCCAAACCCGAAACCGCCTGGACGATGTCATCAAAGGCCGGTTTCGAAGCGTAAGGCCCGTCCTGCCCGTATCCGGTTGCAGAAACCGTGATCAGGCTCGGGTTCTCGTTCCGTAAGGTTTCCGGATCCAAAGACAATCTGGCAAGCGCCGCGGGCCGGATGCTTGAAATCATCACATCGGCATCGACCAGCAACTTGCGCAGACGGTCGCGATCGGCTTGCGTTTTCAGGTCGAGTACGACGCTGCGCTTGTTGCGGTTGGCCCCTAGAAACGCAGCGCCCATCAACCTGTGCCGCGATGGCTGAACCTGGCGCAGAAGATCGCCCTCGGGCGCTTCCACCTTGATCACATCCGCTCCCAGATCTCCCAGCATCTGCGTGGCCAGAGGACCGAAGATGATCGACGTCAGGTCGATGATCCTGACGCTTTGCAGGATTGCGGTGTTCTTTGCATTGGTCATGGGTTGATTTCCTGTTCTAGGAACGAGAACCGAATTCCGCGCGAATGGCCGCTCCATCGGCGTCCAATGCGGGGGACGGTCCGATCGCGGCTTCGGTGCTGCCGCGTCGTATCGGGGGCATTGCGATGCTGACAGGTCCCGAGGGCGTGCCGATGGTCGCCCGATCAAGTTGCGGGTGATCCGACAGCGCGGCAACGTCGTTCACCGCCGCCGATGCAATGCCCGCGCCATCGAGCAGCTTCAACAATTCGGCACGTTCGTGCGCGCCGAACACGGTCTTGATAAGCTCTTCGAGTTCCGATTTGTGCGCGATCCTGGCTGAATTATCATGGAATCGCGGATCATCGGCCAAGGCCGGGTCGCCGAGAATCTGTACGCAGAACCGGTTCCATTCGCGGCTGTTCTGGACCGAGATGACGACCTGTTCACCGCCTCGGCAGTGGAATGCGCCGTAGGGGCATATGACAGAGTGACCAAGCCCGGTTCTGGGCGTGGGCTGATTGGCATAGTCGTGAAAAAGAAGCGGAACCGCCATCCAGTCCGCCATGACGTCGAACATGGCCACCGAGAGGCCGCTGCCCTTGCCGGTTCGATCACGCCCGACCAGCGCTTCGCAGATCCCGGCATGGGCTGTCATGCCGGTGGCGATATCGCAGACCGACACGCCGACCCGCCCCGGTCCATCCGGCGTGCCGGTCACCGATGCCAGGCCGCTTTCGCATTGCACCAGAAGATCATAGGCCTTGGCGTTGCGCATCGGGCCGTCCTCTCCGTAGCCGGTGATGTCGCAGGTCACCAGACGCGGAAACCTCTCTCGCAGACTTGCGGAATCGAGCCCGAGCTTGGCCAGCGCGCCGGGCAGCAGGTTCTGAATAAACACATCCGCGTTTTCCAGCATCCTGAGCAGGATTTCACGGTCTTCGTCGGCTTTAATGTCCAAGGCGACCGATTCTTTGCCTCGGTTCAGCCATGTGAAATAGGCGCTTTCACCGTTGGCGGCGGTATCGTAGGCGCGGGCGAAATCGCCGGCTCCCTTGCGTTCGATCTTGATCACACGCGCGCCGGCATCGGCCAGCCGCGAGGAGCAAAAAGGCGCGGCGACTGCCTGTTCCAGCGCAACGACGAGTTTGCCGGAAAGGGGGGCTAAATCTGAACCTGGCATGAGTTTCTCTCAATTGATCCTGAAAGGTTGACTAAATCTAACAATTGTTAGAAACATAATCAATACGATTAGACAAAGACTGGATCGCTTGAAGGAGAACGCCGGTGCAGGACGCCAAACGACCAGACCAGTTTTTCCAACGCGCGCTGGCAGAGGGAGAGATCCTGCTGCCCAAGTGCGACGACTGCGGGGGATATCACTTTTTCCCGAGAGTCCTGTGTCCCCATTGTCATGGCAGCGCGATTTCTTGGAAGAAGGCTAGCGGCAAGGGACGGGTCCACACCACAACAGTTGTGCGCCGAAAGCCCGAACGGGGCGGCGATTACAACGTATGCGTCGTCGAGCTGGATGAGGGTGTCCGGATGATGAGCCGGGTCGAGGGCATTGCTCCGGGTGAGGTCGCCATCGACATGCCGGTAACCGCCTTCGTGGGCGAGGCCGAGGGTGTTCCGGCCGTGCTTTTCAAGCCGTCGGAGGGATAAGCCATGACCACTGAACTTCGGGGGAAATCCGCCATCGTAGGTACCGGTCATGCCGGTTTCGGAGAAGCCCATGGCCTGACGGCCTATGATGTCATGGCGCAATCTGCGCTTGCGGCGCTTGGCGATGCCGGGCTGAAACTGTCCGACGTCGACGGGCTGTTTTGCACCATGATGGAAGACAGCATGCCGGCGCTTATGGCGGCGGAGTATCTGGGCATCCAGCCCCGTTTCATTGATGGCACGATGTCGGGCGGTTCGTCTTTCGTAAACTACCTGACGTCCGCGACCATGGCGCTGGACGCCGGTCTGTGTGATGTCGCGCTGATTGTTTATGGCTCCAACCAGCGCACCGCGTCGGGCAGACTCGTGACCGCTTCACGTCCGCCGGCCTACGAGGCGCCGTATAATCCGCGCTATCCGATCTCGGCCTATGCGATGGCGGCGGCGCGGCACATGCATGAATATGGCACCACCCGCGAACAGCTGGCCGACGTGGCCGTTGCTGCGCGGGCCTGGGCGCAGCACAACCCCGAAGCGTTCGAGCGCGGCCCGCTGACCCGCGAGGACGTGTTGGGTGCGCGCATGGTGGGCGATCCATTGACCGTGCGCGACTGTTGTCTTGTCACCGACGGCGGCGGCGCGATCGTAATGGTCCGCGCGGACCGCGCCCGGGATTTCCCGAAGGCGCCTGTCTATGTGCTGGGCAGTGCTGCGGCAAGCTCGCACCGGCAGATTTCGCAGATGAAGGATTTCACCGTGACCGCAGCCCGCGACTCGGGCGCGCGCGCCTTTGCGACGGCCGGCGTGACCCCTGCGGATATCCAGGCGGTCGAGCTCTATGATGCCTTCACCATCAATACCATCCTGTTTCTTGAAGATCTGGGGTTCTGCGCCAAGGGCGATGGCGGGGCCTTTGTCCAGGGCGGGCGCATCGCGCCTGGCGGGGCCTTGCCGGTGAACACGAATGGCGGAGGCCTGTCCTGTGTGCACCCCGGGATGTACGGTATCTTCACAGTGATCGAGGCTGCTCGTCAGATCCGTGGCGACGCGCCGGGCATTCAGTTGAAGGATATTGATCTGGCGCTGGCGCATGGCAACGGCGGTGTGCTGTCCAGTCAGGTCACGGCCATACTTGGATCGCAAAACACGCTCTGACGGCAACTAAGGGAGGAAAGATCATGCCACTGGATTTCGAAGCACTTTCGAATTGGGATTTCGAAGAGATCAAGCAGACTCTGACCGAGCGGGATACCATCCTTTACGCACTCGGGCTGGGGTTCGGCGAAGATCCGACAGACAAGAAAGAACTGGCCTTTGTCTATGAGGACGGTCTGAAGGCGGTTCCCTCGATGGCGGTCATTTTGGGGTATCCCGGCTTCTGGCTGCGCGATCCCAAGACCGGCGTAAACTGGCAAAAAGTGCTGCACGGAGAACAGTGGCTCGACATCTACAAGCCGCTGCCGACACATGGCCGGATTGTCGGCCGCAGCCAGATCGACTTCATCTCGGACAAGGGCGAGGGCAAGGGCGCTGTGATCTATCAAAGCCGCGAGATCATCGACGCGGACAGCGGCGACAAGCTGGCACGCGTCGCGATGTCGGCCTTCGCCCGGGGCGACGGCGGATTCGGCGGCGAGAACAGGCCCGGCCCGACGCCGGCGGTGCTGCCGGACCGGGTGCCCGATCACATATGTGATATCGAGACGCTTCCGCGCCAGGCGCTGATCTACCGGCTCAGCGGCGACATGAACCCGCTGCATGCCGACCCCGATGTCGCGCGGTCGGTCGGGTTCGACCGCCCGATCCTGCACGGTTTGGCGACCTATGGTCTGGCCGCCCGGGCGATTCTCAAGACGTTGCTGGACTATGATTCTGCCCGGCTTGTCGGTCTGGATGTTCGGTTCTCGGCTCCGGTCTATCCCGGCGAAACCGTGCGGTTCGAAATCTGGGAAGAGGACGGCGAGGCCCGGTTTCGAGCGTCTATTCCTGCACGCGACGTGGTTGTTCTGAACAACGGCGCGGCGCGCTTTGCCTGAGGCAGTGAAGATGGCTCAACCGCTCAAGGATATCCTGGTGCTGGATTTCAGCACACTTCTTCCCGGTCCGATGGCGACGCTCATGCTGTCCGAGGCTGGCGCCGAAGTGATCAAGTTCGAACGGCCCGGAGCCGGCGAGGACGCGCGCCACACGGAGCCAAAGATCGACGGAGAGAGCATCGGATTTGCTGTGTTGAACCACGGCAAGCGATCGGTGGCCATCGACCTCAAGTCAAGGGGCGCAGTGGAACGTCTGCGCCCCTTGATCGAGAAGGCCGATGTTCTGGTAGAGCAGTTTCGTCCCGGCGTGATGGACCGGCTGGGGCTTGGTTATGAAGCGGTGCGAAAGATCAATCCCGGTCTCATCTATTGTTCGATCACCGGCTATGGCCAGACCGGACCAAAGGCCAGCGCCGCCGGCCACGATCTCAACTACGTCGGTGATGCGGGTATCCTGTCGCTCAGTCGCGGACCGGATGACCAGCCAACAGCCCCGTTCGGGCTGGTCGCCGATATCGGAGGCGGAACCTATCCTGCGGTGATGAATATCCTGCTGGCCCTGATTGCGCGGCAGGCAAGCGGGCAGGGGACGCATCTGGATATCGCAATGGCCGAGGGGGCGTTCGCCTTTGCCTATTGGGCCCATGCCGAAGGTGTGATTGCCGGGCAGAACATCGAAAGCGGTGGCAGCCGTCTGACGGGTGGCCTGGCCCGGTATCGGCTTTATACGGCTGCGGACGGGCGTCAGATCGCCGTCGGCGCGTTGGAAGAAAAGTTCTGGCAGTCGTTCTGCGATGTCATTGGTTTGCCTGTGGCCCTTCGCGATGACTGGTCCGATCCAAATGCCTGTGCCGCAGAGGTTGCACGTCGTCTGAGGGAACACCCCTCGACCCATTGGGAGCCTTTGCTGGCTGCGGCAGATTGCTGCTGTTCGGTCGTGAAGACGCCCGCCGAGGCGGCGCGTGACCCGCATTTCAAAGCGCGTGACGTGTTCGGGCGGACCGTAAAAATCTCCGGCCGGGACGCGCCCGCTTTGCCGCTGCCAATTGCCCCGGAGTTCCGTTCTTCCGGAAATTCGGTCGGAGTTGCAGCCACTCTGGGCGAAGACAATCCGCGTTATGGCGTGGACCAACCGAAAACAGAGTAAATCCCGTTGACGGGCAGGATTTGAATCGGTAATCTAACATTTGTTAGAAAAAGGGGGGGCCAATGGACAAGTCTGACGATGACCTGCCGACTGAAGCTGAGCGTTATGTCATGCCATCGCGCTTTGTGGAAAGCGATAGCGTGGAAGTGCAGGGTTTCGTGACATCGGCTTTGCGTGATCTTCCTGTGGACGCAACCAATCGAGACAAGGCGATCCGCCTGTTCGAAGCGGTGCGCGACGATATTCGCTATGATCCCTATTGTTTTGCGCTGGATGAGGACTCTTACCGTGCCAGCCGTATCGCTGGCGCGGAAGCGGCGTTTTGCGTTCCCAAGGCAATTCTTCTGGCGGCTTGTTTGCGTGCTGTGGGTATCCCCGCCGCTCTGGGGTTCGCGGATGTGCGCAACCACCTGAATACACCCAAGTTGCAGGAGTTGATGGGGACCGATCTCTTTATCTACCACGGCTATGTTCAGCTGTGGTTGGGGAATGAGGCCTACAAGGTGACACCTGCATTCAACATGGAACTGTGTGAAAGATTCGGGGTCAAACCCCTGGTCTTCGACGGCTATCACGACGCGCTCTTTCATGAGTTCGACGAACAGAATCACCGGCACATGGAATATGTGAACGACCGTGGTCTCTATTTCGACGCGCCGATGGGTGAGTTCCTGATGGCGTTCAAGGAAACCTATCCGAAGCTGGAAGAATTCAACCGCATCCGGATATCCAAGGATGCGAGCGGATACGATGACGGTTTCGCAAAGGAGGGTGCCTCTTGAGGTATCTGGAAGACTTCTCGCCGGGCCAAGTCTATCGCTTTCGCAGCGCTCCGATGAGCGCGGATTCGATAAAGGCCTTTGCCAAGGAATGGGATCCGCAGCGGCTGCACACCGATGAAGACTATGCAACCGCCATACATGGCAGCCTGATCGCCTCGGGCTTTCAGACCATGCTTGAGGTGTTCAAGCCGGTCATGACCGAGATGATGGTCGATGTTGCCAATATCGGCGGCATGGGCTTTGACAATTTGCGCTGGCTGCGGCCTGTGCACCCGAACGAACCCCTTGATGTCGAACTGACGGTCAACTCGGTCACACCGTCAAAAAGCAAGCCCGACAGAGGTGTTTTGCACTATACGCTCAGCGCCAAAAACCCCGAGGGCGAGGTCGTTTTTTCGACCGACACCCCTGTGATGATCCAGCGAAAACAAAATGACACAAACTGAGTTCCTTTCCAGCGAACAAGAAGACCTTCGCCTGTTGCGCGAGAGCGTGCGCACGTTGTTTGAACGGGCGGGCGGAAGTGACAGAGCCCGACAACTCCGTGATGCCGGGGGCGGTTTCGATCCGGAGATGGTCCGGGAACTGGCCGAGGCCGGTGTTTTCGGCGTGGCGGTGCCCGAAGATCAGGGCGGGCTTGGCATGGGCCTAGCCGCCGGGGGTGTCATCGCCGAGGAAGTCGGCCGTGTGTTTGCCCCGGAACCGGTCGTGTCGACGATAGGTCTGAGCCTCGGCCTTCTGCGCCGCCTTTGTCCGGATCATCCGAAGATGGCACAGCTCATCGGCGGCGAAATTTCATTGGCGGTTGCCTGGCAGGAACGCGGCCCCGACGGGGCGCCTGCCGATGCGACCTGCCGATACGCGGACGGAAAGCTGACCGGTGGCAAGGCCTGGGTCGTCGGTGCGATCGGTTCGCACGGGTTCCTTGTCGTGGCCGAACAGGATGATGGTCCGGTTCTGGTTCTGGCTGAGGCAGACGCGCAGGGGCTTGTCATCGACAAGCGGACGCAGGCGGATGGCAGCTCTCTGGGCGAGCTTTCGTTTTCGGGAACTCCGGCCGCGGAATTGGCCAGCAGCGGTGCGGTTCTCACTGCACTGGCCGAGGCTGTCGCCGATGCAACGGCGCTTGCCGCGGCCGAGCTTGTCGGCGTGAGCGAGCGCGCCTTCGAGATCACGCTCGACTACATCAAGACGCGGGAGCAGTTCGACAAGCCGATCGGATCATTCCAGGTCATCCAGCACCGTGCCGTCGACCTCAACGTGATGTGCGAGGTCGCGCAGGCCGGAGTGCGGGAGGCGCTTGCGCAGATGGACAGCGAAACCGATCCAAAAGTCCGGGCGCGGCTTGCCAGCCGGGCCAAGGCTCGCGCGGTCACCGCCGCCAAGAAGATCACGCGCGACGCCATCCAGCTGCACGGGGCCGTCGGTTATACCGACGAGTTCGACATCGGGCTTTATCTGAACCGAGCGCTGGTTCTGTCCGCTTGGCTGGGCGATGACGCCTACCACAGACGGCTTTGGTTCGAGGCGCGAGAACAGGAAGGAGCCGCACAATGACCGACTGGAACGCAATGAGCGATGCGGATTTCCGCAAGGAAGTGCGCGCGTTCTTCGAGGCGGAATATCCCGAAGAGCTGCGCCACCTGCCGCACCGACCGAAGTTCGCCGAGATCGAACATTGGCACCGCAAGCTTCACGCCAAGGGCTGGGTTGCGCCAGCCTGGCCCGCTGAATTCGGCGGTATGGGCCTAAACGCTGCTAAGCTGCTGATCTTTTATGAAGAGCAGCAGCGCTGGGGCGTCAATCGCGGTCGCGACATGGGCGTGCAGATGGTCGGGCCCCTGATCATCAAATTCGGCACCCAGGACCAGAAAGACTATTGGCTGCCACGTATTCTGAGCTGCGAGGACATCTGGTGCCAGGGCTATTCCGAGCCCGGTGCCGGGTCCGATCTTGCCAATCTGCGCACACGCGCGGAAATTGACGGCGACGATTTCGTCATTAACGGCCAGAAGATCTGGACGACGATGGCGCATGATGCCACGCACATCTTCATGCTGGTGCGCACCGATCCCGATGCGCCGAAGAAACAGCAGGGCATCAGTTTCCTTCTTGCTCCGATGGATCAGCCGGGGATCGAGGTGCGCACGATCACCACCCTTTCGGGTGAGACCGAATTTTGCGAGGTGTTCTTCGACAATGCCCGCACTCCCCGGGAAAACCTGGTCGGCGAACTGAACAAGGGCTGGACGATGGCCAAGGCGCTTTTGAGCTTCGAGCGCATCTTCATCGGCTCGCCAAGTCTGGCCCAGAACGCTCTGGGACAGCTTGAAAGCTTTGCCCGTGGCCGTGGCGCGTTTGACGATCCGGTGTTCCGTGACCGCTTTGCCCAAGCGGCACTGGATGTGGAAGATCATGCCGCGCTTTATGCCCGTTTTGCAGATCAGCTCAAACGTGGCGAGACGCTCGGTGCGGATGTGTCCATGCTGAAGATCTGGGTGACTGAATGCTTCCAGCGCATCACCGAGCTGATGATCGAAGCAGCCGGTCCCGATGGCGGCTCCATCGGGCCGCTTCAGGTTGGCAATGTTAGCGTCGACGTTTTGTCGAGCTTCTACAAGGCCAGACCTACCACGATCTACGGTGGATCGAACGAAATCCAAAGAAACATCCTGTCCAAGGCCGTCCTGGGACTGCCTGGCTGAACCCATACCCTGAGGAGGAAAAGACCTATGTCGGAGCGTTACGCAAAGTACGACAAACTGAAATTTGACTACCCGGCGGATCGCGTCCTGCGCATCACGTTCGACCGGCCCGAGACATTCAACTCGGTCGATGCCGAAACCCACACCCAGATGACGGACATGTGGATCGACATCGACCGCGACCCCGACATCAACGCGGTCATCGTGACCGGCGCGGGCAAGGCGTTTTCGGCGGGCGGCGATTTCAGCCTGATTGAGAAGATGATCGGCGACTCGCACGAGATCATGAAGACGTGGAAAGAAGCCAAGGATCTCGTCTACAACATCATCAACTGCAACAAGCCGATCATTTCCGCGATCAATGGCCCTGCGGCAGGCGCGGGCCTTGTGGTTGCCATCCTGGCCGACATCTCGATCGCCGGGAAACGGGCAAAGATTGTCGATGGTCATCCGCGTCTGGGCGTTGCCGCTGGCGATGTCGCGGCGATTATCTGGCCGCTGCTGACCTCGATGGCCAAGGCGAAATACTATCTGATGACCTGCAAGCCGGTGTCGGGCGAAGAGGCCGAGCGCATCGGTCTGGTGTCAATGTGCGTCGAGGATGACGAGCTTCAGCAGATCGCTTTGGACACGGCTGTCGAACTGGCCAACGGCTCGCAAAGCGCGATCCGCTGGACCAAGTATTCGCTGAACAACTGGCTGCGCCAGGCCGGGCCGATCTTTGATGCGTCGACCGCGCTGGAGATGCTTGGTTTTATGAGCGAGGACGTCAAGGAAGGTGTGTTGTCGCACCGCGAGAAGCGCGCGCCAAACTTCCGCAAGGACTGCCCGCTTTAACGCCCGATTGGACGAGGAGGCATGGAAATGTCTGATGATATCTACAAAGATATAGCGCAAGCCTATGCCGCTGCGGCCGAAAAAGCTCCTGGCCTGAAATCGCGATTTACGGCTGCCGGATTCGATCCGGCAGCCGTCACATCGGTGGCGGACCTCTCGCGACTTCCAGTGATGAAAAAAGAAGAGCTTCTGAAGATCCAGCGCGAGAACCCGCCTTTCGGCGGATTCCTTGCCTCGGATCTGAAGGATATTGGACGGATCTACGTGTCCCCTGGCCCAATTTTCGAGCCGGCCCTTTCGGGCGAGGGAGGTCATGGCCTGGACCTGCTTTTCAAGGCGGCAGGCGTGGGGCCGGGGGATATCATCCTGAACACCTGGATGTATCATCTTGTGCCCGCAGGCTTGCTGTTCGACGAAGCGGCACAGGCCGCAGGTGCCACGGTGATTCCCGGCGGCGTGGGCAATACCGAGCTTCAGGCGCAGATCATCGTCGAAACCGGCGTGACTTCGATCTGCGCCTCGACCGCGTTTTTCCTGACGCTGGCGGACAAGGTGATCGAAACCTATGGCCGCGACGCATGGAAGGTGAAGACAGCCTTCCTCGGCGGTGAGATGGGCGACTGGATGGCCAAGCGCCGCCGGATCGAGGCCGAATACGGCGTGTCCACCTGGGCCGCCTATGCCACCGCCGATCTAGGCCTTGTCGCCTATGAGGATGGCGGCGAAGGCTATCTGGTTCATCCCGACCGCGTGGTGCAGATCTGCGATCCGGTCAGCGGCGAACAGGTCGCCCATGGCGAACCGGGCGAGGTTGTCGTGACCGCGCGCGATGCCACCTGGCCGATGATCCGGTTCGGCACCGGCGACAGCGCCTTTGCCCTGGAAAGCAACGCGGATGGCACCGTCAGCCGGATTTCAGCATTGCAGGGACGGGTCGGGGCAGCGGTCAAAGTGCGCGAGATTTTCGTTTATCCGCGCGTGGTTGAAGAAGTTGTCATCGGCACGCCGGGCGCAAAGGCCGCGCAGGCCGTGGTAACGCGCGAGAACGATCGCGACATGATCCGCCTCTCGCTTGTGCTGGAAGACGGTGCCGACGCTTCTGCTGCGGAAGCAGCCGCCGCCAAAAACTTCAAACTGCATACACGAATTCGTGTCGACGAAGTGAACATTGTTTCGGAACTACCCGAAAATGCAGAACTGATCGTCAACCAAAAGGACCGCTAAGATCGGGTCTCGATCATTCGCGACAACCGCAGAAACAGATGGGCGGCCGGGCAACCGGCCGCCCTCTTTCGTCAGGAACAGAGCGCATCTTTGGCGACCTGGTATTCCCGGTCGAGACGGTCGACGTAGTCCGCCGTGGTCATCACCTCTTTCACCGCTCCGATCCCCTGACCGCTGCCCCAGATGTCACGCCAGGCCTTGGGGCGAATGTCGCCGGTGGCCAGATCGAGTTTGTTGCCGATCCCGGCCAGGTTGTCCGGATCGAGACCGACCGCCCGCACCGACGGTTTCAGATAGTTGGCATGCACGCCGCTGAAATAGTCGGTATAGACAATATCATCGGCCCCGCCTTCGACGATCATTTGCTTGTACTCCTCCGACGCGACCGCCTCGGTCATGGCAATGAAGGGGGATCCGATATACCCAAAATCCGCACCCATGGCCTGCGCCGCCAGAATTGAGCGCCCGGTCGCGATGGACCCGGACAGGGCAAGCGGACCATCGAACCATTCCCGGATTTCCTGAACCAGCGCAAAGGGTGACAAGGCCCCGGCGTGGCCGCCAGCGCCGGCGCAGACCGCGATCAGGCCGTCGGCGCCCTTGTCGATCGCTTTCCTGGCGTATTTGTTGTTGATTACATCGTGCAGTACAGTGCCGCCGCACTCATGTGCCGCCTGGTTGACGTCTTCCCGTGCGCCCATTGATGTGATCCAGACAGGCACTTTCCAGCGCGCACATATTTCGACGTCCCGCTCAATCCGATCATTCGATCGATGGACGATCTGGTTGACCGCGAATGGCGCGGCGGGCCGATCGGGATTGGCCTGATTGTGCGCGTCAAGCTCTTCAGTGATGCGCTTGAGCCAGGCTTCAAGCAGCGGCGGTTCACCTTCGGACTCGCGTGCGTTCAGCGCCGGAAAGCTGCCGATGACGCCGGCTTTGCACTGGGCGACGACAAGATCCGGCCCGGACACCAGGAACATGGGCGAGCAGATCACAGGCAGGCGCAAGCGGCCGAGAGGGGTGTCGGAGTACATTGTCTATTTCTTCTTTGCTGTTTCAACAGGGGGTGCCGAGGCCCGTAGCCGTGACGGGCGCGCATGGGAAGGGAAGCCGAAAAAACGTGCCAGCAGACCGCAAGGAAATACACAGAACGGGTGAATTTTACACATGTCTGATTTTCCGCACCGGACTATTGCCCGTCGCTCAATGCCACTCCTATCGTGTTCCATGCTAGCCCATTCCTGGGAGGAGGAAGCGGTGCCATTGCTCTACAGCCGCTCGGAAAGCGTTGGTCGGATGACTTTCGATTTTCCCGAGAAGAAGAATGCCCTTGATCAAGACGCACGCAAAGAGATGGAACGCATCGTCACCCAGGTGCGCGACGATGACCGCGTGCGCGCGCTGTTGATCACGGGTGCCGGGGGCGCGTTTTGCGCCGGAGGCGATATCAGCACCTTCGCCGGTTCTTCGCCTGTGGCCATGCGGGACCGCATGAAACAACAGCACCGCGTAACCCGGATGCTATATGATCTTGAAAAGCCGGTCGTCGCGGCGGTTGCCGGGCCGGCCTTTGGCGTGGGGTTCAACATTGCGCTTCTGGCTGACGTGATCCTGGCCGCGCCCTCGGCCCGCTTTTGCCAGGCCTATGCGCGCGTGGCGATCGTGCCCGACGGTGGCGGGCTTTACTTGCTGGCGCGGACGGTCGGGACGCAGCGGGCGAAGGCGATGTTCCTGACGGCCCAGGTGATCGATGCCCAAGAGGCGCACGACCTTGGGATCGTCCACGCAATCCACGAAGAAGACGCGCTCGACGCAGAGGCCGATGCGCTGGCCGTGCGTCTGGCCGAAGGGCCGACCCGAGCCTTTGGGCTGGGCAAGTCGATGCTGAACCGTGGCATGGATTGCGATTTCGCGACCTATCTCGAGATCGAGGCAACCGCCGAAGCCCATATCATGCAGACCGCAGATCACCGCGAGGCGGTCGCCTCTTTCAAGGAAAAGCGCCCGCCGGGCTTTGTCGGATCATGAACGCGGCGCCCGATTGTGGCCCGCTGGCCGGTCTTCGGGTGATCGACCTCGGGCAGGTCTACCTTGGGCCCTATTGCGGTCTGATGTTCGCGCTCATGGGGGCCGAGGTCATCAAGGTCGAGCCGCCCGGCGGCGACAGTATCCGCGGCATCGCGGGCGGGCGCGAGAACCCCGCAGCGATGATGCTCAATTCCAGCAAACAGAGCGTGACGCTTGATCTGGGGTCCGAGGGCGGGCGCAGCGCCCTGCTGGCGCTGGCAGATTCGGCCGATGTTCTAATCGAGAATTTCCGTCCCGGTACGATGGAGAAACTGGGGCTGGGGTGGGAAACACTCTGTGCCCGCAATCCGCGCCTGGTCATGGGGTCAGGAAAGGGTTACGCGGCCGATTCCGTCTATCGCGATGCGCCGGCGATGGATTTTCCTATTCAGGCCCTGACCGGGCTGATGTCGGTGACCGGGTTTCCCGATGGTCCGCCGGTGAAATGCGGCGCAGCGATCACCGATTTTCTGGGCGGTATCCACCTTTTTGGTGGCATTATGGCGGCGTTGCATGCGCGCGGCGCGACAGGGCGCGGGGACTTTGTCCAGATCGCGATGCAGGACGTCACGCACCACGCGCTGGCGTCGAATATCGCAAGCTATCTGCTGGCGCCTGACGGGTTCGCCGACCGGGCCGGCAACAGTCAGGCCGTGCTCAAGGTCGCACCCTACGACCTGTTTCCGGCGCGCGACGGGCAGGTGGCCATCATGTGCCTGAATGATCGCCACTGGCAGCAGCTGACCCGGGCCATGGGTCGCCCTGATCTGGCCGAAGATCCCGAACTGGCCGCGGGACCCGCGCGCTGCGCGCGGCGTGCCCAAGTCGATGGCTGGGTGACGGCGTGGACCTCAAGTCAGACCCGCGCCGAGATTTTCGCGGCCCTGAGCAGCGCACATGTGCCGGGCGCCCCGGTGCGCACGCTCGCTGAGGTGGTGTCGGACGATGACATGCGCGCCCGCGGCATGATCCATGACCTTCCGCATCCAGACCTGGGCACGGTCCCTGTTCCAGGGCTGCCGATGCGTTTCGCGGCTCACCCACAGGTCGCCCCTATCCCCGCACCAACCGTAGGCGCCGATACGGCGCGCATCCTGGCCGCGCTGGAACAGGACCTGCCCTCTGCTCAATCAAAGGACACCTACTGACATGTTCAAGCTCGATCCGGAATTGGAGGATTTTCGCAACGAGGCACGCAAGCTGGCTGAGCGCGAGTTTGCTCCCAGGGCCGCCCATTGGGACGAAGCCGAAGAGTTTCCAGCCGCGAACCGCGACAAGCTGGCCGAACTTGGCTATCTGGGAATGTTCATCCCTGAAGAATACGGCGGCTCCGGCGCGCCAGTGATCCAGGGCACGGTGTTTCTGGAAGAAATGGCGCGGGTCTGTTTCAACACGGCGCTGGTCTCGCAACTCTACCTGAACGGCCCATCCCGGGCAATCAGCGTTCTGGGCAGCGACGAGCAGAAAAAGCGGTTCCTGCCAGACATGGCGGCCGGCAAGAAATTCATCGCAATCGCCATCAGCGAGCCAGAGGCGGGGTCGGCGGTGACAGACCTGCGCACCACGGCCACAAGGGACGGCGACGGATGGGTGCTGAATGGCAACAAATGCTGGTCCACGGGCGCCCATGTGGCCGATTATGCGCTGGTCTTCTGCCGTTTCGGCAAGGCCAGCGGGGCGAAGGGGATTGGTGCCTTTGTCGTCGATCTGAAGAAGCCGGGCGCGCGGATCGGCCACATATCGCTGAAGATGGGTGGCCGGGGGCTGACCGAGGCCGAGATTATCCTTGAAAACTACAAGGCCGGTCCCGAGGATGTGCTGGTCGAAGGGGACCCGGAAAGCTCGCGCTCCTTCGCGCTGTTGATGAGCAGTTTCGGACCCGAGCGGGTGGGCAACGCAGCGATGTGCGTGGGGCTGGCGCAGGGCGCTTTCGATGCTGCAAAGTCGTATTCCGAGATTCGCCATCAGTTCGGGCGCCCGATCAAGGAATTCCAGGGCCTGCAATGGAAAATCGCCGACATGGCCACACAGATCCATGCTGCGCGTCTGATGGTCTATCGGGCCGCGACCAACCCCGCGCCGAACGGCTTTCCCGATCCGATGGATGCGACCATGGCCAAGCTTTACGCCAACGAAATGGCGCAGAGGGTCACGAACGAAGCGCTGCAGATCCACGGTCACAATGGTTACACGCGCGAATACCCGCTGGAACGTATGGTGCGTGACGCGCGCGGCTTCGCGCTTGGCGGTGGCACCGTCGAAATCCTGCGCAATACGATCGCCGCCATGGTCTACGGCCACAGCTTCGACCAGCGGCGGGGGTAGGGCGGATGCATCCCTCGTTGCTAACGACAGAACAGGTCGCTCTCAAGGATGCCGCGCGCAAACTGGCGCTCGGGGAATTCCGGGACCGCGCCGCACGCTGGGACCGCGACGGCATCTACCCCGAGGAAAACCACCATCGCCTGGGCGCGCTTGGCTATCTGGGCATGACCATTCCCGAAGAATACGGCGGTGGCGGTACGCCGCTGGTGGATTGCTATCTCGTGATCGAAGAACTGGCCAAGGTGGATTTCAATACCGCGCTGATCGTTCACGATCAGAACGTCTCGCCCCGGATCATCGCCACCTGCGGCAGCGAGGCGTTGAAGCAGGCTTTCCTGCCCCGCTTCGCCGCGGGCGAGATCGAATGCGCGATCTCCTGGTCCGAGCCCGAGGCCGGGTCGGACGCCACCGCGGTGACGACATCGCTGCGCCCGGACGGGGACGGGTTTGTGCTGAACGGCGGCAAGATCTTTACCACTTTCGGCGACAGGGCCGATTACCTTCTGGTCTATGCTCGGTTCTGCGAAAGCAAAGGCGCGCGAGGCATCGGAACCGTTTTGGTGCACCGCAAAAGCCCCGGCGTTTCGGTCCATATTCTTGAACAGAAGATGGGCGCGCGCGGCTGCAACGAATGCGAGATCCATTTCGACGATGTGCGGGTGCCGTCCGAAAACGTCGTGACCGAAGGGCTGGCCGGCAACTCCAGCGGCTTTGTCCGCCCGCTGGGTGTCTATAACGCCACGCGCGTCGGCATGGGGATACTGGCGCTTGGTGTCGCCGAGGGGGCGTTCGACCTTGCACGCGACTACATGAAGACCCGCCGGCAATTCGGCAAGGCGCTGTCCGAGATGCAGGGGCTGCAATGGATGATGTCGGACATGAAGGTGCAGATCGAGGCCGCGCGGTCGTTGTGTTATACGGCGCTGTCGCTGATCGACCGCGGCCAGCCCGATCCAACATTGTCTTCGATCGCCAAGGTTCAGGCCACCGAAATGGCACAGCGCGTCACCCATGACGCCATGCAGATGTTCGGTGGCTACGGCTATTTCGGTTCGCTTCCGTTGGAGCGGATGGTGAGGGATGTGCGGATGCTGACGATCACCGGGGGAACGACCCAGATACATAAGAACGGGATTGCTCGGGCGCTGTTCACTGACTGACGAATCTTCGCCAAAGGGAGGGGTGGTCATGACAAGCGATATCACTGTGGAACACTCAGAAGGTCTGGCCGTCGTGTCGTTGAACCGGCCCGACAAGCTGAATGCGCTGACCCTCGACATGCGCGTCGAACTCCTGGACGCGTTTCGCGATATCCAAACTGACCCGCGGATTCGCGCCGTATTACTGCGGGCCGAGGGCCGCGCTTTTTGTGCGGGTGCGGATATTTCGACCATGGGCAAGGACGATGTCTGGGGTGATCGGGCGCGCTTGTACAGGGCGCACCAGATGATCCTTTCCATATTCAATTGCGAGAAGCCTGTGGTTGCCGCGGTGCGCGGTCCGGCGGTCGGGATCGGTCTGAGCATGGCGCTCGCCTGCGACGTTATCCTGCTCTCCGAGACGGCAAGATTCGGTCAGGTTTTTCGCAAGATCGGGCTGGCCCCCGATGGCGGCGCGGCGTTTTTCCTTCAGAATCTGATCGGTCGGCAACGTGCGACGGACCTTGCCTTCTCAGCGCGGATGGTGCCGGCGGATGAAGCCCTGAGCCTGGGATTGGCAAGCCAGGTTCATCCCGATGATGCCCTCGACCGGGCGGCCCTGGACTATGCGACAGACCTGGCCGCGGGGCCAACCTTTGCCCTGGCCGGTACCAAGCGGCTGATGCGCGCCGCGATGCAACCGTCTCTGGAGAGCTTTCTTGAAACAGAAGCCATCATTCAGGGGCAAATCATCAAGAGCGCGGATCACGCCGAAGGCATCGACGCCTTTCTGAGCAAGAGAAAACCGGTTTTCCGTGGCGTATGACCAAGCGGATTGGCCCTTTTTACGACAGGGAAGAGATAGTGATGGAAACAGTCATTGCACGACTTGGCAGGGTGTCGCGGATTATCACCTATATTGCGACTGCCCTGGCGGCCCTGATGATGGTCCACGTCACGCTCGATGTCATCCTGAGCCAGTTCATCGCCGAGCCCCTGCCGGGCACGGTGGATTACGTGTCGTATTATTACATGGTCGGGCTGGTCTTTCTGCCGCTTCCCTTCGTCGAATACACCAACGAGCACATCAAGGTCGACCTGATCCACGATCTGCTCCCGACGGGGGCGAGGACCGCTCTCGACATGCTGGCTCTGGCGCTGTCTGCGGTGTTCTACGGGCTGCTCACCTGGCAGACCTGGATCGATGCCGTCGAAAAATACCTCATCGGCGAGCAATCCATGGGCATGGCGGCGGTGACCGTCTGGCCCGGTCGCTTCTGTCTGCCTCTTGGTGCGGGGCTGATGGTTCTGCTCTTGCTGGCCAAGCTGATCCAGAGGCCTTTCACCGACGCTGGCATGGCCGGCCCCAATCACGACATGTACGAATAGGAGTGGAACGGTGAGCTTTTTCCAGATCGGCCTTTGCGGCATCGTTTCTGTCATCCTGCTGGTCTTGCTGCGCGTTCCGATCGCGGTCGCGCTGGGTATCGTGTCCTTCTTCGGGTTCTGGGCGATGCTGGGAAGCGGCGCGGCTTTCGGCCTGCTGACGGCGGTGCCCTATGATTTTGCCGCGCACTGGACCCTCAGTTCGATCCCGATGTTCCTGTTGATGGGATACGTCTGTTACCAGACCGACATCACGCGCGGGATCTTCAAGGCCGCCCGGGTCTGGCTGTCATTCCTGCCGGGCGGGCTGGCGGTCGCCAGCGTGGGCGGCGCGGCGCTGTTTTCGGCGGCGGCCGGCTCCAGCCTGGCCTGCGCCGCGGCAATGGGCCGGATCGCGGTGCCGGAAATGCTGAAGCGCGACTACGATCCCGGGCTGAGTACCGCCGTGGTTGCCGCAGCCGGCACCATGGGGTCGCTCATCCCGCCGAGCATCCTTCTGATCATCTACGGTATTTTTGCCGAGGTCGCGATCAGCAAGCTGTTTCTGGCCGCGATCGTGCCGGGCGTACTGACGATGCTGGGGTACTGGGCCGTGATCATCGTTCGTGTGTGGATCAATCCCGCGCTCGCGCCGTCGCTCGACGAAAGCGCGACATGGTCCGAACGGCTGGAGGCCCTGAGCGAGACATGGCCCGTGATCTTGCTGGTGGTGGGCGTTTTCGGCGGTCTGTTCACCGGGATATTCACACCCACGCAGGCCGGGGCTGTCGGGGCGGCGTTGTCCTTCGTGATTGCGGCGGCGCGCGGCACCCTGAACTGGAAAGTTTCCAGGATCGCGCTGATGGACACTGCAAAAATGACTGCGGCGATCTTCATCATCGCGGTCGGTGCCAACCTGTTTTCGAGGTTTCTGGCGATCAGCGGTATCCCCGAAGCGATGACCGACCTGGTGATTGATATGGGGGCCAGCTATGTGATGCTGGTTTTCGGCACGGCCGTGATCTTTTGTCTGCTGGGCATGATCCTCGATCCGCTGGGCATCCTGCTGCTGACGCTGCCGATCCTTCTGCCGATCTACGAGGCGAACCATATCAGCCTGATCTGGCTGGGCGTGCTTGCAACCAAGCTGGTCGAGATGGCTCTGATCACCCCACCGGTGGGGCTGAACGTGTTCGTGATCAAGGGCATCGTCGGTGATGCGGTCCCGATTTCACTGATTTTCAAGGGTGTTTTGTGGTTTTTGGCTGCGGATGTGGTGGTCCTGATCATCATGGTCGCCTTTCCCGAACTGATCATGTTCCTGCCAGAGCTCGGCAACTGATTTGGCCATCCCGGCCGTGACGAACCCCGCGCAATAGCGGGGTCTTGAAAAAGAGGAGGAGACCACATGAAACTGACCAATGCGTTTGCCGCGCTGGCGGCGACGACCGTTCTAGCGGCGACACCGGCCCTGGCCGAAAAGCGGGTGACTATATCCAACTGGACGTCACCCAATCACGCGACATCGCGTGGCCATGCCGCCTTTGCCGAAATGACCGAATCTGAATTTCCGGATGCCTTCGACTTCAAGCTGTTTGCCGGCGGCGCCTTGCTTGGCCCCAAGCCAACACTGTCCGGCCTGCGCGACGGCGTCGCCGATGTAGGTCTGCTGGCGTTGACCTATTTCAGGTCGGAAATGCCCTATGCGCAGCTCGTCGCCGATCTCGCTCTTTTGGGCGAGGACCACTATGCCATGGCCGGCGCGACCAGCGAATTCGTGATGCTGCACTGCCAGCCGTGCAAGGACGAGTTCGCAAAGAACGGCATGGTGGCGCTGAGCGGGATCAGCACTGCGCCTTATGTATTGCTGACCACCAAGCCGATCGTCGAAATCAGCGATATGCAAGGGGTCAAGCTGCGCACGGGCGGGTCGGTCTGGGACCGCTGGGCGACACGCCTTGGGGCAGAGCCGGTAAACGTGCCGTCGAGCGAGATGTACGACACGATGAGCCACGGTGTCGTCACCGCTGCGGTGCAGCCGGTCGGTGCGCTCAAGGGGCACAGTCTGATCGAGGTTGCCAAGCACCTGACGGAGTTGCCGTTGGGCACCTATCATTCCGGTTCGATCTTTGCCGCCGGCCCGAAATTCTGGATCTCACTTTCGCCGGAGCAACGCGAGCAATTCGTCAAGAACATACCCGAGGCCGTGGCGCAGACCGAGGTGTACTACGAAACCGACGATCTCGACGTGCTGAAAGAGGCGGGTGGGCTTGGCCTGCAGGTACACCAGCCGTCGCCTGAGTTTCTTCAGGATCTCATTGATTTCCGCACCGCCGATCTTGAAGAGATCGCCCGCATCTCGCGCGAGGAACGCGGCATCGAAGATCCGGAACCGCTGATCGCAACCTATCGCGAGCTGATCGAGAAATGGCACGGTCTGGTTGAGCCGCTGCAACCGATCCGGGACAATCATCAGCCTTATGCAGACCTTCTGCGTCAGGAGATTTATTCCAAGATCGACTTCGCAACCTACCCGAACTGAGCCGTTTCAGGCCTGAATACACAGCGGCCCTTCGCAAGAAGGGCCGCTTCATTGCTTCCTTCGTCTGTTCAGAGGGTGGCTTCGGTGCCCAGGATATTCGTCACCTGGCTGGACAGGACACCGCCGTTGCCGTGGGCCAGGGCCAGTTCGGCACTGCCGATCTGGCGATCGCCAGCATCGCCGCGCAGTTGCCGCACCGCCTCGACCAGCGTGAAGATGCCGTACATCCCGGGATGCACGCATGACAGGCCGCCACCATTGGTATTGACCGGCAGGTGGCCGCCAGGCGCGATGCCGCCGTTCGCCACAAACGCACCGCCTTCGCCTTTCTTGCAAAAGCCCAGATCTTCTAGAAAAAGGATCACATTGATGGTGAACGCGTCGTAGAGCTGGACCACGTCGATGTCCGCGGGTTTGACACCCGCCATGTCCATGGCCGTTCGCCCTGATTGCGCAGCGCCGGTCACGGTCAGGTCCGCCATTTCGGAGATGTCGCGGTGCGTCGTGCCCTCGCCGCCGCCCAGCAAATACACCGGAGGTCTGGGGTGATCCTTGGCCGTCTCGGCCCGGCGCATCACAATCGCGCCACCGCCATCGGTCACAAGGCAGCAGTCGCGCACCCGCAGAGGGTCGGAAACCGGCCGCGAGGCGATGACATCCTCGCGCGTCAGAGGATCGCGCATGAAAGCGTCGGGGTTCTTTTGGGCCCAGGCCCGGGCCGCCACCGCCACGTCGGCCAGCTGTTCGCGCGTTGTGCCGAATTGCGTCATGTGACGGTCTGTGGCCAGCGCATAGGACGACAGCGGGAACAACGGTCGGTAGGGGGCCTCGTAGGTCGGCAGGCCAAGCGCAGTCATCAGCTTGCCCGAGGCGGTGCGCTGGTTCGATCCGTAGCAGATCAACACGGTATCAGCGAGCCGCAATTCGAGCAGCATCGCGGCCCAGAGCGTGTGCGACAGGAACGACGAGCCGCCCATGCGGTTGTTCATCGTGAACCTGGGGTTCAAGCCCAATTCCTGCGCCAGTGTAAGACCCGACAGCATATCCAGCGGCTGGCAGGTGGCAACGGCATCGACCTCGCCAAGTGCGATCCCCGCATCGGCAAGCGCGCCGTGCACCCCCTCGATTGTGATCTCCATCGAGCTTTTGCCATGGGCCTCGCCGCAGCCTGCCAGCGCTGCACCGACGATGGCGGCTTTTCCCCGTAAACTCAATTTGCTTCTCCTTCTGGCCGGAAAACCACGGCGGGGTCACCTTCGGCGCCTTCGCCGATCGACGCGGTTACTTTCAGCCCGGCGACAATCTGGTCATGCGCGATACCGTCGATGCGCGACATCATTCGTACCCCTTCCTCCAGGTCCACCAGAACCACGTTGTAATCGCCGCCTCGTTCCGGTTTTCGGCGCACGACCGTTCGCGCATAGACGGTGCCCCTCCCGGTTGGCGCGAACCATCCCAGATCCGCGCTGCCGCAGGCCGGACAGATCACGCGCGGATGGAATACATGGGTGCCGCAGCCGCCACATTTCTGAATCTCGAAGACGCCCTCGGCCAGCTTCGCGGCGAAGACGGCGTCCGGCCCTGGGCCTTGTCCAATGCCGGCCATCTCAGAACCCGATGTGGAAGCCACCGTTCACGCTCAGGTGCTGGCCGGTGATATAGGATGCCGCGTTGGACAACAGGAAACAGACGGGCTGCGCGACTTCTTCAGGGGTGCTCATCCGTCCCATCGGAATCTGCGCCATATACCTGTCGGCGAATTTTTCAGAGCGGATGGTCTCAGTCATTGGTGTCTCGACCATTCCGAAACAGACTGAATTGACGTTGATGCGGTAACGGCCCCATTCACGCGCGGCGCTCATTGTCAGGCCCAGAACCCCGGATTTTGCCGCGCCATAATTGATCTGACCGATGGTGCCGCGACGCCCGGCATCGGATGAGATATTCACGATGGCACGGCGCGCGGCGCTTTCGGGGTCTTTTTCGACCCGGTCCTTGTAATAGGTCCCCACGGCCTGAAGGCAGGCGAAGACACCGGTGAGGTTCACGTCGATGACCTGTTGCCAGGTGGCCCGGTCCATCTTGTGGATCATCGCGGCGCGCACGATCCCGGCGTTGTTCACAAGCCCGTTGATGTCGCCGAATTCGTCGAAGGCGAATTTCACGAGCTTCCCGGGAAAGTCCGGGTCGGCCACATTCCCCACGATGGCGCGGGCATTGCCACCGATCTGTTCGGCGGTTTCCTTGACGCCGTCCTCGTTCAGATCGTTCACCACGACCTTGGCGCCCAGCTCTGCCGACAGCGCCGCCACACCGCGGCCGATACCCTGTCCGGCGCCTGTGACGATAACCACTTGATTGTCCAATGCCATCGGGTTGATCATTTCTGTCTCCTTTTGTCCTTCGTTTGTTTGGTCTCGCTCACCATCGGTTCACTCAGGTGGTCACGACGGTGGTGCGAGCCGCTTGATCACGGCATCGCCATGGGCCAGATGGTGCCCGTCCTGATTGAAGATCTCGCCCTGTACAAAAACCAGTTTGCGTCCGCCCCCGACAATGCGCGCGCGGGCCGTCAGCGTGTCTCCTTCGGTCGCCGGGGCGACGAAACTGGTGGTAAGCGAAAGCGTAAGGCAGCGATGACCTGGGCGGCCATCCCCCGCGTAGGCCGCGCAAAAGGTGACCGCGTTGTCCAGCATGGTCGCGTAGACACCGCCATGCACCGAAAAAGCGCCGTTCAGGTGATCGCGTCCGATGGCCAACCGCAGCTCGGCTTTGCCATCGGACCACGAGACGAAGCGCACGCCGAGCAATGCGTTGAACGGGGCGGGGATGTCCGGTCTGCCGTCTTGTGCGCTCATATTACGCTGTCTCCTGCTTGGCCGAGACCATCACCAAAGCGACAGCCACTGCCGCCATAGCGGCACCTGCGCCCACCGCGCCGAGGATCGGAACCGCCAGACCCGCGTTCGAGGGAAAGGCGAAGGCCAGACCGGCAATACCAAGAAGGACGCGGGCGATTGTTCCTGGCAGTCCGGTTTCGATCCGCCCGACGCCAAACAGATACCCCTGAATACCGGCGCAGATCAGCAGAATGCCGAGACCGGCGCGCAGAACCGTAAGCAGGCTTTCGAGTGGACCGGCTTGCAGGATGAACGCCGGATCAAGGACGAAGAAGAAGGGAATTATATAGACGATGCTTCCAAGCTTCATCGCTTCGAAGGCCGTCGCAAAGGGTTTGGCCTGGGCGATGGCCGCCGCGGCGAAAGCCGCGAGCGCGACGGGGGGGGTGATATAGCTCAGCATGCTCCAGTAAAGGATAAATAAATGGACGCCGATCGGATCGAGCCCGCCGGCGACCAGGGCGGGTGCCAGCGACACCGCCAGAATCACATAGGCGGCGGTCACGGTCATGCCCATTCCAAGAATGAAACTGGTCAAAGCCCCCAGCAGCAGAAGCAGAAAGATGTTGCCGCCCGCGATGAACAGCAGATCGTTCGAGATCGTCCCGGACATCCCGGTCACCGCCAGTCCGCCGACGATCAGCCCGACCGCCGCAAGAATGGCAACAAGTTCGACGAACAACTGTCCCGTGGCGATCAGAAAATTCATCAGCTCCTTTCGCCCCCAGCGTGATTTTGAGAGCAGCTGGTTCAGGACAAGAAGCAGCGCGGTCGCATAGAATGGAGCGATCGCCTCGCGCTTGAGGTAGAGCAACATCCAGATCAGCAGCCCGAAGACGGCGAGAAAGTACCAGCCTTCGCGCAGCACCTTGCCGATCCTGGGAAGGTCGGCGCGCGGAACGCCTTTCAGTCCGTTGCGCGCCGAGTATGCGTCGATTTGTGCGAACAGGCCGAAAAAGTAGAACAGCGAAGGAAGCACCGCCGCCACAACGATGTTGGTGTAGTCGGTCGCCAGGAATGTCGCCATGACAAAGGCCGTGGCGCCCATGATAGGGGGCATCAGCACCGCCCCCGTCGACGCCGCCGCTTCGATCCCCGCCGCATAAGTGGGCCTGAACCCCACCTTTTTCATCGCTGGAATGGTAATTGATCCGGTCGTCAGCACATTGGTGATCACGCTGCCGCTCATCGAACCGGTCAGCCCGCTGGTCAGAACTCCTACCTTGGCCGGCCCGCCCCGGACATTTCCGAGCGCGGCAAAGGCGATGTCGATAAAAAACGGACCTGCGCCGGTATGTTGCATCGCAACGCCGAAGATCATGAACCCCACGACAAGATTGACAAAGCTGCGCATCGGTATGCCCAGCACACTTTCGCCGCTCATCGCGTGGAAGATCGCCGTTTCGACGGGCGAGCGCTGGAAGCCCTGGATCGGGCCGGGCGCATAGTTGGCGATCATGGGGTAGATGGAAAATACCAGGATTACCGCGAACAGCGTCCAGCCGCCGGTGCGGCGCGCGGCCACGAGCAGCAGGAACCAGAAGGCGAAGCTGGCGATCACGGCATTAAGAGGAGCGGCGAAATCCCACCCTTTGTTCACCACGCTGCGCCCGTAGTAGGCAAAGAAGGCGCAGGTGATCAGGGCCAGCAGGGCCAGAAAGTAATCCCACCATCGCGTCGATCCGTAAGGATCTGACTTTGAACAGGGAAAGACAAGGAACACCAGTGGCAGCGTCAGCAGAAGCATCACGTAGAGGTAGTGAATTTCAAGCAACCGGACGTTCATGAAGAAGCCCAGATTGAACAGATGGTTGACCGACGCCGCGGTCAAAAGCAGCGCCGAGACGACGAGCGACCAGCGAACAAACGCGGGCAGGGTGCCCATACCGGTCGGTTGCGCCGGCGCTTCCTGTGTTTCCTGTGCCATGCCCGTATTCCAGTTTTGTGCTGCGTTGCTTTGTGCAAGGCGCCTGTGGGGCGCCGCGCTGTGTCGCATCAGCGGAAAAAGACTTCGTGGCCGGCCGCTTCCAGTGCGTCGGCACGGGCTTTCATCCATGCAGCGGCAAATTCTTCTTCACCCTCTGGAGCGTCCCCGACAAATGTGCCCCAGGCCCGCAAGAGCACCTCTTGCCGTTCCACCAATTTGTCCTGGTTTGCCTGGGCTTCCGGTGTCCACAGACCCTTTTCCTTGAAGTAGGCAACGCTGCCATCGCTCCATGGCATCACCCAAGACAGGATCTGGCGATCAATCGCATACGCATTGGCACCGGGGGCGGCATCCTTGTAATCGTCGAACCCTGCGTCAAGCGCGGCTACGATGTTGCGCACCTCGGTGGAATCCTGATCGGAGTTAGTGACCAGGATCGGATAGGGGTACTGCGCCATGGGCAGTGGGGAGGCAGGGTCGATGCCCGGCCCCACAGACACCATATGCGGTGTCACGAAGGGCGTTACGCTGGTGTAGCGTTCCCATGCTTCTGTCTGGTCCGCGGGTGTTTCAAGCCATTTCAGGCCGCGCGGGCTTGACTCGATCTGGTAGTTTACGGTGGTCGTCGTCAGTGCAAAGGCGGCATCCACACGGTCTTCGAGAATGCCCTGGAGCGTGTTCACATAGCCCGAGAATTCCACTGCCTCCACGTCGTCCCATGTCAGGTCCGCAAAGGCCAGCAGCCCCTCCATGTTGACATCGATCGCCGGCGAACTGACGGCGCGACCGACCCGTTTGCCCTTGAGGTCCGTAATCGTCTCGATGCCGGCATCGGCCGCGACGGCGACACCCAGACCGTAGTCGCCGACAGCCTGAAGCACCGCGCGGATCGGCTGCGGGCCCCATTCAGGCGCAGCAAAAAGGAAAACCCCTTCGGCAGCGAAATAGGAGGCGATGCCGCACAGGCAATAATCGACCGTCCCGTTTTTGAGCGGCGTCATCCGCGAGACGTCGTTTCGCCCCGGAAGCACGCGGACCGTCGATCCGTATTTGCTGCGCATCATGTTGCCGATGGCTATGGAATGCGCATGACCGGCCGATCCCGTGTCATAGGCCGACCAAGCGATCACGTCAGGCAGATCGATGTCTTGCGCGCCAGCCGAGGTGGCCATTGCCAGGCATGCGGCAGCGATCCCGGTTATCTTGAACTTCATGATATTCTCCTCCTTGTTGGTCGTTGGTCCCGGGTGGCGCCCATTCAGATCAAAGCTCTGAAAACGCGACATCCTTGTCGACGCGTATTTCAGGCGGCAGCCCGAGAATGCGTTCGCCAATGATCGTGCGCTGGATCTCGTCCGATCCCCCCGCGATCCGGTTGCCCGGCGCGGTCAGGTATTCGTTTCGCCAGCGCGCCACGTCATCCCCGACCTTGGCTGATATGCCCGCCGAAGTTCCCGCCAGATCCATCCCGAAAGCGCCCATTTCCTGCCGCAGCTTGCCCAGCAACAGCTTGCCGATCGAGCCCTCTTCACCCGGTGCCTGGCCGCGCGAAAGCGACGTCATGACCCGGTAAGAGGTGAATTCCAGTCCGCGTTGACGCGCGATGAAATCGGCAATGCGCGCGCGCACCTCGTCGTCCTCGATGGCCGGGCGACCGTTCCGTTCGACACGGGTAGCCAGATCAATCAATTCCTCGGCCCGCGCACCGCCACTGGCCCGGCCGACGGAAATACTGAACCGTTCGTTCATGAGTGTGGTCAGCGCCACTTTCCACCCTTCGGATACACCGCCCAAGCGGGCGCTGTCTGGCACGCGCAGGTTGTCGATGAACACTTCGTTGAAACTGGAGCTGCCCGAAATCTGGCGAATAGGACGGGTTTCGATGGCCGGGTCGGACATGTCCACAAGGAACATGGTCATTCCCTTGTGCTTGGGCACCTGTGGATCGGTGCGCGCCAGCAGGATGCCGTGAGTGGAATAATGCGCCCCCGAGGTCCAAACCTTCTGACCGGAGATCACCCATTCGTCGTCTTCGCGGCGTGCACGGGTGCGGATACCGGCCAAATCGGACCCGGCGGCGGGTTCGGAAAAAAGTTGGCACCAGATGTCTTCGCCCGTGAGAGCCCGGGGCAGGAATCTTGTTTTCTGGTCTTCGGTGCCGTGGATCATGACCGTAGGCCCGACCAGCCCGATCCCGATCAGAAAGACGTTGGGCGGGACGGCGTAGCGCCCTTCCTCTTGATTCCAGATCACTTGCTCGATCGGAGTGGCGTCACGCCCACCGAAAGCACGGGGCCATGTCAGCCCCGCCCAGCCTGCGTCGGCCTTTCGTGCCTGCCAGTCGCGCGCACGGGCAACTTCGTCGGCGTCGCGGGCCATGAAATGGTCCTGGGCCTTTTCGCTTCCATTGCGGCGGGTCGCGGTGGCATCAAGCCAGTCGCGCGCCTTGGCGCGGAACGCGGCTTCTTCCGGGCTGTCGCTGAAATCCATCTGCACTTTGTCCTTGTCAGTTCGCGGCCCTTTGGCCGTCCGCCAGATTGCAAAGCAGCCGCTCGCGCCACAAATCGGCCAGGCCGAGTTCGGCCTTCAACTGCCATCCTCGCCGCAGAAACAAATGCGGGTCGGCCGCCCAGGTGAACCCGATCCCACCGTGAAGCTGCACCGATTCCTCAGTGGTGAATTGCACTGCATCGAGAGCCGCGAGGCGTGCTACCGCCGCCGCTTCGGACAGCCGTTCATCCCCGCTCGCCAGCGCCCAGGCGCCGAAAAAAGCATTGGACCGTGCCAGCTCGATCTTGGCGAACATGTCCGCGAGCCGGTGCTTGACCGCCTGAAAACTGCCGATCTGGCGTCCGAACGCCTGCCGCTCGCAGGCATAGTCTCTGGTCAGGAAAAGCGCCCGCTCGGCCAGGCCGATCTGTTCGAAGGCGGCCAACACTGCGGCGCCGTCCAGAAGAGTCCGGATCGCTGCGGGATCGGACCCGGGAAGCAGTTCAACCGGCGTGTCGTGAAAGACGATCTCGGACGTCGGACGGGTGCGGTCGATCGCATCCAGCGCGCTGATCGACACCGAGGGGTCCGAAAGATCCGCCAGATAAAGGCGCGCGGTGCCGCCTTCGTCCAGGGCGGCGACGATCGCGAATGACGCATCGGATGCGAACGAAACTGGCGATTTCCGTCCCGAAAGGCGATCCTGCAGCACTTTTGCCGAGACCCGTTCCGGTGCAGACCCTCCATCCTCGGCAAGCGCGACGGTAACGATCATGCGGCCTTCGGCGATCCGGGGAAGCAGATTTTCCCTTTGGCTTTGCGTGCCCAAGTCCTGAATCGCGGGGATCGCCAGGCCAAGAACCGGGCCAAAAGGTATGGCGGCCAGGCTACGGCCGATCTCTTCGGCGACAATGGCCAGTTCGATCGCCCCCATCGCCGCCCCCCCGTAGTCTTCGGCAATTGCAAGGCCCAGCCATCCGCCGTCCGCCAAGGCGGTCCAGGTTGCGGAATCGAACCCGTCGGCAGCCTCAAGACAGTCATGCGCCACCGCGAGAGTGGCGTGATCGCTCAGCATTCGTGCCAGCGTGTCGCGTATGGCATCGTGTTCGTCGGAAAAGCCGAAATTCATGCTGGTCCTCTTCGGGTCATGGCATTTGGCGCCTGTTCACAAAAAGGTAAGGTACGCGTTCGGTATGTCCCAAACGCTATCCGGCACCAGCCGCGTAAAACCACATATGTGCTGTGGCGTGGAAAAAGGGGCCACTGGAGCGAAGAATGCGATTCATCAAGAATGTGCTCAATCGACGTGAAAGCCGCAAAAACGAGGCAGTCGATTGATTGCTGCGGAGCTTGCCGCCTAACGTGAAGGAACCGGGGCGTGTTCCGGGCGCAGGACAGATGTGGCCGAACCCTCTCAGAAAATGGAACTGATCAAGGGAATTGTGCGAAATGGAAACTGTAGGACTCGGGTTTTGTTATGAAGATTTGCCAGTGGGGCGCAGGTTTCGGACCATTGGCCGCACCGTCACCGAAACCGATATCACGAATTTTGTAAGTGTTACCGGCATGCTTGAGGTCTTGTTCATCAATCGTGACTTCCGAGAGAAGGAATCCAATATCCCCGGTTTCGCCGCGCCCGGTGCGCTGGTCTATACCTTTATGGAAGGGCTCTTGACCCAATCCACAATGCAACATACCGGCTTTGCCTTTCTGGACATGGAACTGAAGGTCATGGGGCCCACATTTGCCGGGGACACCATCCATTGTGAGGTCGAGGTAACAGAATCGCGCCGGTCGAAGAGCCGTCCGAACCGCGGATTGGTGCGGACGCGAAACAAGGTGTTCAAGCAAACCGGAGAACAGGTATTGGAGTATACGCCGTTGCGGATGATCAAGGCCCGCATGACGGATAAAGAGCCAGGAAAGGCATAGGCCTGTTCCGGATAGCGGCACTGGAGACATGACTATGAAAACCGCGCAATCTGGCCCAGCCGAAGCCGCCGGGCGCACATCGGAAGGGCCCCGGTCCTTGACGCGTATCCTTGCGTTGTTCGATCTTTTGGCGCGCTGCAAACGTCACATGTCTCTTTCGGAACTCAGCATCGCGATTGATTGCCCCAAGAGCAGTTTGCTGGTGCTGCTTCGGCCCCTCACCGAGAAGGGGTATCTGATGCGCGAGGAAGACAATTACTTTCTGGGTCCGAGGATTTTTCAGTTCGCCCAGTCAATTCTGACCAACCACCCGTTCGAATCGGTCCTGCGCGGGGTGATGAATGATGTGGTTAACCAGACCGGTGAAACCATCCTGTTTGCTGTCCGGGACGGCGAGAAAGTCATTTATTCGTCGGTCATCGAAAGCCCCCAGCCCGTTCGGTATGTCGCCCAACAGGGGATCAACCGGCCATTGTTCTGTTCGGCATCGGGGCTGGTCATGCTGGCCTTTGACACGCAGCAGGAACTGGACGATTATTTTCGGCGCACTGAATTAAAGCCGCTGACGCCTAATTCGATCACCGATGAAAATGAACTGCGCGGGTTAATTTCGGAGATTCGCAAAACCGGGTATTCCAGTACAGCTGGAACCGCGCATGTAGATGCAGCGGGGTTCGGGGTTCCGGTCTTTCGCGCCGACGGACACTTGGCAGGAGCATTGGTGATTGGTGCTCCTCTGGAGCGCGCCAAGCGTAACAAGAAGCGATATGTTGCCGCTGCCAAAACGGCCGCTGAACAGCTCTCCCGAGCACTCGGCTATCGTTCGGAGGTTGGGGAAACCGGCCGGCACTAGACGTGTGCCGCCCGCCGTTGTTGTCATTCCGCAGGCGGGATCATCTCAGTCCGAGTCCCCGCGCAATGATACCGCGAAGAATTTCGCGTGTGCCGCCGCGCAACGAAAACGACGGAACGGCGAGTTCGGTATACGCCAGAACAGCCGCATAGCTATCGCTCCCGCCAGGCACCGCCGGGCGCGACACAAGACTTCGGGCCAGGCGCGGAATGTCCTGTTCGAAAAGCGCTCCCAGATCCTTGACAATGGCAGCCTGAAGTGACGGGTTCTCTCCTTCGTTCAACATTCCGGCCACCGATCGTGACATCTGCCGCAGCACCATCAGATGCGCGGACAAACGGCCAATCTCGGCCTGCTGCGCTTCGGTTGCGTCGTCGCGCAGCAATCGGATCAGTTCCTCGATCAGGGCAAACGACGACAGGAACCGCTCGGGGCCGCTGCGCTCGAACGCCAGTTCGCTCATGACCTGCGACCAGCCCTCGCCCTTTTCGCCCAGCAGCGCATCGGAGGGCAAAAAGGTATCGTCGAATACCACCTGGTTGAAATGATGCTCACCGCCCAAGTCGATGATCGGGGTGATCTGAATGTTGTCGGTGGCCTTGAGATCGACCAGAAATTGGCTCATCCCGCCGTGGCGGTCGTCGCTCTTGCCGGTGCGGCAGAACAGGATCATGTAATCGGCGACATGCGCATAGGTCGTCCAGACCTTCGTGCCGTTGATCCGGAACCCCCCGTCGACCTCGGTGGCCATCGTGCGCGTCGCCGCCAGGTCCGAGCCGGAATCCGGCTCGCTCATCCCGATGCAGAAACACAGTTCGCCCGCGGCGATGCGCGGCACGATCCGGCGTTTCTGATCGTCGGTGCCCTTGGCAAGTATGAGCGGACCGCTCTGCCGATCTGCGATCCAGTGCGAAATCACCGGGGCACCGGCGGCCAGTAGCTCTTCGGACACGACATACCGCTCAAGCGCGCTGCGCGCGTGGCCGCCGTATTCCTTTGGGAAGGTCATGCCGACCCAGCCGCGCTGCGCCAGCTTTCGTGAAAAATCACGGCTGAACCCATTCCACGACTGCGCGCGTTTTATGGGCGGGAAATCGGCCAGTTCGTCGGCCAGGAACGCGCGGACCTCTTGCCGGAGGTCGTCATAGTCGGCGCCGGGCGGGGGGGGAGAAAAAGCGGTGAGGGTCATGCCTGGGTCCCTTTTGCAGCGCTGTCTGTGATGAAATGCCAGAAGGTGTCGTGGGGGCTCGACAGGGCGGCCCGCCCAAGTTCCCTGGTCCAGTCAAGCTCGGTGCCGAACTCGTCACGCCAGCCCCAAATCCGTTTGGTGAAATGGTGAAGCGCGTGTTCCTGGGTATAACCGATGGCCCCGTGAATCTGGTGGGCCAGGGCCCCGACCTTCTCGGCCGCTTCTCCGGCGCGGGCCTTGGCGGCGGCAACGGCCAGCGCAAAGGCCGGTGTGTCATAGCTGCCGGCCGCCATCTCGGCGGCCGTGCGCGAGGCTGCGGTTTCTCCGGCCATTGTCGCAAGATTGTGCTGGATCGCCTGGAACCTGCCGATTGGCCGTCCGAACTGCACCCGGTCGTTGGCGTATTGAACGCTCATCTTCAGGATGGTCTCCATCGCCCCGGTGGTGGCAAGACTGCGGATAAGTGCACCAAGCCCGCGCATCCCTCCCACGGGTCGTGGCAAGGGGGTGACATCGGTCTCTGTCAGGGTATAATCGAGTTCGATGTCGTCGCGTGGCATCCCGGCAAAATCCTGCGCCGGGTCAACGATCAGATCCTTCACCGGCAGGGACAGGACGTGATCGACACCGTCCAGGACGCCAATGGTCACGATCCGGTTCGCCCAGCGGGCAAAGGGCACCAGTGTCAGATGCCCGCTCGCATGGATCTTCTTGCCGCGCCGTTCCAACCGCAGCGCTTCGCCTTCGGCGATGGTCAGCCTGCCACCGGGAAGGGCCATATTCGCGGCCGCCAGAACGGCGTTTGCGATCAGGGTTTCAGCCAGAGGCAAGGGCAGGCCATGCGCCCCGACAATACGCACAAGACCGAGCGCCTCGGCCGGTGGCACGCCGAAACCGCCTGCGTCCTCTGGCACCAGCGCCATGGTTAACCCTGCCTCCTCGATCTGCGTCCAGAGCGCCTCGGGGCATTGTCCCGAGGCGGCGTCTTCGCGCATGCGGTGGGTGACATGGTCGCGGAACAGTCGCTCTGCCATGTCATGAATCATCGATTCCATCAGACGGTCCTTTCAGACGGTGTTTGATCGGCGCTGGACATTTCCTTCACGGGCTTGTCCTGCCGCGCATGGTTTTTTTGCCCGTCGGGGGCCGACGCCTCTCGCAGTGGCGGCAGATGCAGCCGCGTGCGCAGATCCCGGCGGAACGCACTGGCAGAGGGCGCCGCGCCCCCGTCCCTGCGATATTTTCCGAGGCAATCGGCGATTTTGTCGCCGATCGCGGCAGGGGTTGCCGGATCCGAGGGAGAGCCGGGGTGCGCCGCGACCGAGGTTTCGGCCAGGGTTACGTTCCCTTTGCGCAGGCGGACATGGACCGTCCCATGGTCCACGCCAGCGTGATCCCGCCCCGCTTCCGGCATGGTTTGGATATGCACCATGTCCATAAGCCGGCGCACCGCGGGGCGATGGGGGCTGTCCCCTTCGAAATCCACCAGCCCGACCTGGCCCTGCTGCAGGGCCACGGCGAGCGTATAGGCGGCACAGAACTTGGCCTGCATTCCATCTTTGGGGTCGGTGACATGCAACGGGACCATGACGCTTTCGGGCACTGTCATTTCAATCACCGATCCTTCGGGCACCGCCTCGCCGCCGCGTTCGGCGTGAAGGTGCCGCCCGGCGGCGATCATCCTGTGGGTGAGGTAGCAGCAGGGATACAGCTTGCGGGACACCGTGCCCAGATCGATCCGCGGTTCCACCGCTGCGGGGTCGGCCGCAATCCCGTCCGGGCCGGCATAAAGGTCGAAGAAGCCGCGCGCCGCGAAGATGTCCGGGGCGCCCGTGATGCCGGCCTCGGCCATCCGGGTGGCCCGCAATCCGACAAGGGCGGCGTTTCCGGCCTGGATCGGTTTCGCCATGGCGCCGAAATTGATCTGCATTCCCCCGGCCAGCGACGCGGCCAGGGACAGGGCGTTGCGGACTGCGTCGTCGTCGAGCCCAAGCTGATGCGCGACCGCTGCCGCCGATGCCAGAACCCCGATGGTCGACGTTGCGTGCCAGCCCTTGTTGTAGTGGCCAAAACCCAGGATCTGACCGAGCGCGACATTGACGGCTGTTCCGACCGCAAGCGCGGGGGCAATGCGGCCGGCCGTGTCCGGCCGGACATCCACGGTGGCCAGCAGCGCCGACACGATTACAACACTGGGATGGGTGACGCTGACCGTATGGACATCGTCGAAATCGAGCGCATGACCGGCAACCGCGTTCAGGAACGCGGCCTGTTCGGGACTGCCACCTTCAGCAGCTCCTGCCGGGACTGCCGGTCCGCCCGCGTCAAGCGCCGCCAGCCGGCGAACCACCGGTTCATGCCACCCGCCATAGATGGCGGCTATGGTATCCTCAACGCAAAGCGCGGCCTGCTCGGCGTCTGCAACGCTCAGCCGGTGCGGCGCGGCGACGAACCGCGACAAACGGATGGTGAAATCGCTGATCATCCACTTCTTTCTCTGACACTGCATATTGCCTCATCAAGGCGGGCGCTATCAACTCTCGGCCCCACTCTTTCGCACATATGTGTTGGAGCGGGATGCTTGCGTTGTGATCCTTGCTGCCGTTGGATATTCTGGGTGCTCATCCTTCCTCTGTTTCCGTGCAGGATCGGGCGTTGGACGTGACCGTAGAACTTCGGAAAGAAGAACAGACGTGGTTGAGGGTATCGGCGTGAAAAGTCGGGCAGACAAGCACGCATGTGCGGAGAGACATTTCGAGGCATCGTTGTGTCATTGACCGCCAGACGATGTATCCTCGGAGGCCCGGAACCAAGGCGGTCAGTGCCACCACAAATCCGGGCTAGTCCGCCCTGCGCCGACAAGATGAGCACCTTGTGTGTCCTTGCCTGTGAATGGGAAATTGTCGGCATCGCATTTCCGCCGTCGTGCCATGAAAGACCGCATCTGCCGTTGCGTCACAGACACAACGAGCGCCTTCGGAAAAGGGGGGGCAGATGTCGCCTGTCGAGCGCCTGAAACGTTCCGGCAAGCGCAACAGGTTTACGGCCATTTGTCTGCTGATTTGTCTTGGCGCTGCCATCATTCAGGGTGTCTTGCCCTCCGCCGTCGCGTCCATCGCTGCCGCGCCGTTTTTCTGCATCTATCTTGCCATTTCGTCCCGCTACATCGCCCGTGTCGGATGGGTGCTGCTTTTCTTCTCGCTCGCGATCGCCCTTCTGGCGCTGGCCAATGGAATCGACCCCGGCATCTTCGTCCAGGCGGCGGGGCGCGTCGTGTTCCTGTCCGCTCTGCTGACGGCTGTCGCCTTCCTGCGCATCGCGGCCACCCAAGACCCGATTGTCGAGGTTGCCGGTGAATTCCTGACACTGCAGCCGCCGACCCGTCGCTACGCCTCTCTGGGTGCGGGCGGGCATCTGTTCGGGGTGCTTCTAAATCTCGGCGGGCTTGGGGTGATGCTGGAGATCATAATGAAAGGGCTGGCGGCGCATCGGCACGAGATGGACGAATTCGTGTTCCAGGCTCGCAAGCGCAGGATGGTGAGCGCCTGTATGCGGGGGTTTTCCTCGATCGCGTTCTGGACGCCGTTCGGAATCGCTCTCAATCTGATGATTCTCACAATACCGGGGCTCGAATGGACGACCCTGGCGCCTTACGGGATTGCTCTGGCCGGGATTCTGTTTCTTCTGGGATGGCTGTTCGACACGGTGGAATGGTGGCGCCCGCCCTCGGCGCGCGGCCGGGCACCGGCCCTGAGCGGTGACTTGCCGGACTGGAGCCCCTGGGCCGTCCTGATCGTGTCCGGGCATGTGCTTTTTTTGGGCGCCGCCGTGGTCACGCTGGACCGGTTGACCCAGTACAGTTTCCAGACCGTCCTGATCACCATCGTGCCGATCTATGCGCTGCTCTGGTCGGTTATGCGCAGCGGCAGTGGCAGCCTTGCCGGTATATCGCGCCGGTTTGTGACCCAGGCACCGGGTTTCGCGACCGAAATGAGCGTCATCGCGTCGGCGGGGTTCATCGGCCTCGTCGCGCTGGAGGTCGTTCCGGTCGAATGGATTGCCGACCATCTTGGCTGGATCGCAACGCGGCCTGTGCTGACCGTCGTGCTGTTGATCATGACGGTGTTTCTGACGGGGCTGCTGGGCGTGCATCCGATGATCTCGGTGGTCCTGCTGGCAGAGGTGGTCAACCGCGTCGGCGTGGAAGGTTTGTCGCCGCTTGCTCTGGGCCTTGCACTGGCTGGTGGCTGGAGCAGCATCATCTGCATGGGACCGGCCATCACGGCGGTGGTCTACGCCTCCTCCATCGTGGGCGAGCGGCCGCTGACCATCGGCTTGCGGTGGAACGGGATCTTCGGTGTTGCGAGCATCCTCCTCATCACGCTCATCGTTGGCGGCGGTGTCGCGGCAGGGTGGTTCTGACCGGTCTCAATTGCCTGTCAGGAACCGGGCGCAAGCATTTCCACATATGTGTTCGATCAGGCTTTGCGCTAGTCGGAAGGTGATGGACCCCATAGCGTCAACTAGGATGGGTCAGCGCAATCACTATCGGAGTGGCACGCCCAACGATGGAAGGCCAAGCGAAACCCACACGTCGCAGCAAGGTCACAGGCCTGCAAGACGCAGCCCGGCTGGCACGAGGCGCTTTGGAAGAACGCCCCGAGCTTTGTCTCGGTGGTCTGTTCAAGCAAAGCCGCCCTGTCGCACTGGTGCGCGCGTTGCTGGCCGCGGGCGCAGATGGTCTGCATGTGTATTCCTCGCCGGGCGCGGGGTATGATGTCGACCTGATGATTGCGGCAGGCGCGGTCGCACAGGTCTTTATTCCCGGCGTTACGCTGGAAAACCGGCTTTGCCCCAATTTCCGCCGCGCGGTCGAGGCAGGGCAGGTGACCGCGCACGCGCTGGATGCGCTGACCGTGGTGGGCGGGCTGATGGCGTCGGCTCATGGCGTGCCGTTCCAGCCAATCGACGCGCTGCGCGGATCGGACGTTCTGAAGCACAACCCGCTTTTGCACGAAATCGACTGCCCGTTCTCCGGCCGCCGTATTCACGCCGTCGGGCCGATCCGCCCCAGAGTGACGTTCTTGCACGCGCAGGAAGCCGACCGTTGGGGAAACCTGCGCCATCTCAGCACGATGGTCTACGCCGATCAGCTGATGGCACGCGCGTCTGACATGGTCATTGCCAGCGTGGACCGGATCGTGCCGGACGAGGTCGTTCTGGACGATCCCTCGCGGGTTACCGTGCCGTCTTATTATGTCGATGCCGTGGTCGAGGTGCCCTATGGCGCGCACCCAACCGCGAGCTTTCCCAACTATGCGATGGACGAGGACCATATCGACGCCTACGCCGATCTGGGGGATGCCGCCCGGACCGGCGACAGCACGGGGCTGGACACCTATATCGCCCGCCATGTGACCGGACCGAAAAACCAGAGCGACTACATCGAAGCGGTCGGGGGAGCCGGGTATTTCGCCGTGCTCGAAGCCGAGGCACGGAACGAATGAGTGCAGCGGTTTCCCCAATTGAACAGATGGTCGTCGTGTTGGCCCGCGATCTGGCCGACGGAGAACTGGGTGCGGCGGGTGCAGCCGCGTTGGTGCCGATGGCGGCCATTGCGCTAGCCCGCGAGCTGCATGCACCGAACCTGACGGTCGGCGGCGAGATGTTCTTCAACCCCGAGCCGGGGCGTTTGTATCCGTCGATGCTGGACGATCGTGCGCTCGGCCGCTGCGAGGCCGCCGAGACCTTTATCGAGTTGTTCGGCCACAGCCATCACGGGCTGGATTTTTTCTTTCACAGTGGCTTGCAGCACGATGTGTACGGCAACATCAACCTGCACCACGTCGGCGGCACGCTGCACGCACCAAAGATGCGCGGGCCGGGGGCAGCAAACCTGTCATACTGCCACACCTCGTCGCGGTATTACATTTGCCCCACCGTGCATACGGCGCGAAACTTTGTGGAAACGGTCGATTTCATCACAATACCCGGACATCTGTCCGGGCCTGCCGCGAAACGCGACGCCGGGCTGGTCAATGAAGGACCGCGCCTGGTGGTGACACCGCGAGCGGTTATGGATTTCGACAAGACGACGCTGCGAATGCGACTGAAATCGGTGCATGCGGGAAATACGCCCGAAGAGGTCCAGCGTCATACGGGGTTCGATCTGGCGATCAGAGGCGAGGTGCCGCAAACGCGGCCACCAACGGAGGAAGAATTGCGCGTTCTGAGAGAGCGGATCGATACATCGGGGGCCCTGCGTGCTTAAGCGACCGGGCTGACGTTACTTTAAAGGCAAAAACGGGAGGATAAAATGATCCAACGCAAGTTGACCGGATACCGGGCGGCGGTGGGTGCTATCGCGGCCATGGGCGCGATAGCCCTTGGCGGCGCGGCATCTGCCAAGGATCTCACGATGGGCACGACCAGCCCGACGTCGAGCCATTTCACCATTTCGGTTGCGATGAGCAAGGCGATCGAGACCGGCATGGAAGGCACCAATGTCAGCGTGATCGAAACCGGGGCCAGCGTGGACAATGTGCTGCGGCTGGCGCGCGACGAGATCGACCTTGGGCTTGCCACCACCGACATTCTGATCTCCGCCAGAAACGGGACCGGCAAGTTCGAAGGTAACGCAATCCCAGATACGGTTGCGCTTTATCCTTACAGCGCCTCGATCCTGCTGATCGCGGTCACCGAAGAGTCTGGTGTGACGACGCTGGACGAACTGGACGGAAAGAAGTTCAATCCCGGCATCCGCGGATCGGCGGCCGAGACGTTGACGACCGGTGTCCTGTCCATGTTCGATATCAACGCGGACCTGGTGCATGGCGCCGTTGGCGACGCGGTGGAAGGCATCAAGAACCGCCAGATCATCGGTTATAGCAAATACGGGGCCGCAAACTCTGTCGATGCAACCCTGCAAGAGTTGATGACAAGCACCAAGATGCGGTTGATCGGCTTCACCGAAGAGCAGGAGAAAGCGGCGACAGAAGCCATGGAGGGCGTCGGTTTCACGACTCTTCCCGCAGGGCTTATTCCGGGATCCGAGGAAATGCGGGTACCCAAGCTCAACGTCTTCTTCCTGACCCGCACCGGCGTCATGGATGACCAGAGCGCCTATGACATCGCTCGCAGCATCCACCAGAACATGGACCTGCTGGTCGAAGCCTGGCCGCAGCTTGCGGATTACGACATCGCCGCCGATGCCGTCGCCACAATCGAGACCGGTATACCCTATCATCCAGGTGCGGAACGTTACTGGAGAGAGGCGGCCGGAAGCTGACCGGAATCGCGGGCCGTCACGACGGCGGCCATAGGCTGATCCAGACGGGGTGCTGCGGGCACCCCGCCGTTACCGCTCTCGGAGAGAACATGACGCAGACATCGACCGCAATACCCAATTGGGAACGGCGCGGAGGGCAGGCGCTTGGAGTATTGTTGGCGGCATTCGTCGCTCTGCATTTCTACAATGCCTTATTCGGGCAGTTCGAACCGCTGGTTCAGCGGCCGATCTTTATCGGTTTCGGTATCGGCGGCGCGTTCTTTCTTTATGCGGCACGCGCCTCGCGGACCGGTGCGCGAAGCGGGATTGAACGGGCTGTGGACATCATGCTGGGACTACTGGCGTTCGCGGTTTGCCTCTACGTGATCCTGAACCGGGATCGCTTTTCGGATATCATGGTGCGCTATGGGCCGATCGACAAGGCGGCAGGTCTGATAGCTGTTCTGCTGACCCTCGAGGCCGCGCGCCGGGTGATCGGATGGTTCCTGCCGCTGCTGGCCCTTTGCACCGTGATCTATTTCTATTTCGGCTATGACCTGATCGACGGCGCCTGGCGCCCGCCGCGCGTTTCGGCACGTACCGCTGTCGAGACATTTTACAGCTCGACCACCGGCCTGTTCGGCTACCTTGCGGATATCGGGGCACGGGTCATCGTGATCTATGTGCTTCTGGGGGCGCTCCTGCTGTCGACCGGGGCAACGGATGCTTTCATGAAAATGGCAACGTGGATCGCCGGTCGAACGTATGGCGGCCCGGCAAAGGTCTGTGCCCTGTCTTCGGCGATGTTCGGGACGGTGACCGGTTCGGCAGTGGCCAACGTCATGGCGACCGGCTCGATCACCATTCCCACGATGAAGCGGCTGCGCTATCCACCGGCCTTTGCCGGGGCGGTCGAGGCCGTTGCCTCCTCCGCCGGCCAGCTTACGCCGCCGGTGATGGGGGCAGCGGCCTTCATCATGGCTGAGTTCCTGAACATTCCCTATACCGACATTGTCGTTGCGGCGATCGGTCCGGCATTTCTCTACTACCTGGCGGTATGGCTCGGGGTGGATCTCTATGCGCGTCGCACAGGGTTGCAACCGACACCGAGGAGCGAAATGCCCGAACCGGCGGAATTCCTCGCACCGGACAAGTCAATTCCCTTGTTTCTTCCCATCGCGGCGATGGTCTACTTCCTGTTCAACGGCTACACGCCGAGCTTTGCAGGTGCCGGTGCTGTTATCATACTGGTTTTGGCCTGTGTGGTGGTGCGCCCGTTCGCGCGTGACGGAAGAGAGCAGGGCGTGCTGGCCTCTTGGGCCAAGCTGGCGCGCGACCTCTATGAGGGGATGATCGAAGCAGGGCGGGCGTTGGTGATGATCGCCGCGCTGCTAGCCTGCGCCGCCATCGTCGTCAAGGTTCTGACGGCGACGGGTGCCGGGGTCAAAGTCTCGAACCTGTTGTTCTCTGTGTCCGGTCAGGGGTTGATCGTGGCCCTGTTGCTGGCGGCGGTGCTGGCGATCTTGCTGGGTATGGACGTGCCGACGACGGCCTCCTATGTGCTGGCGGCGGCAATCGCCGCGCCCAGTCTCGTGCGGCTTGGCCTACCCGAACTGACGGCTCATCTTTTTGTCTTCTACTATGCGATCCTGTCGGCCATCACGCCACCGGTCTGCGCCAGTGTCTATGCCGCCGCCGCCCTGGCAGGGGCCAATTTCTGGCGGGTGGCGGGTCGCGCGCTGATGTTGGCCGGAGCGATCTATGTGGTGCCGTTTCTCTTTGTGTTCCGGCCGGGCATACTGGCCCAGGGCGGCACGGTGCAAATCCTACTGGATATGGGCGTGGCCTGCGCCGCGGTTTTTGCCGTCAGCGTCGGCACAAGCGGCTGGTTTCGTGGAAAGGTGCCGGTCATCGGCCGGTTGCTGTTCCTGTCGGCTGCCGGCTTGCTGTTTTACGCCGCGCCTGCGGCCGACATCGTTGGTGGGCTGGCGCTGGCCGGGCTCTTGGCGTGGCGGTTTTTGCGCGGAGCACCGCAGCCCGGCCGCGCCGGGTGACCTCCGAAAAGCGAAGAGCCACCGCAGACAACCTCTGCGACGGCTCTTCCACATTCGGCCCCGAAGTGGCGGTGCCTCTGGCCTCAGGTCATTTTGAAGTAGGGAAAAGTCACTTCGTCGGTTGCCTTGACGAACGTCACTTCCACCTTGGCCCCGATATGAACCTTCTCGGGGTCGCCGGTCTGGATCCGGCTCATCATCCGGGGGCCTTCCTCCAGCTCGATCAATGCCACGACATATGGCACGTCATCCGCGAAAGTCGGCCCTGCCGGACGGCGCGCGATGGTGAAGGTATGCACCTTGCCGCGTCCGCTCACGGTGTTGAAGCGCAGATTGTCGGAATGGCAATACGGGCAAATAGAGCGGGGATAGAAATGATGTTTGCCGCAATCGCCGCAAAGCGGGATGTCGAGGCGGCCCTCGCGCGTGGCCTCCCAATAGGGGGCACTGTCATGGTCGATCACCGGAAGCGGTTTTTCAATGCTCATCGTCTTAGCCCTTCTGCAAAATCACGGTCGCACCTGAGGAAAGCGTACCCCCGGTACCATGCACCAGAGCGGTCTCGGCGCCCTTGACCTGGCGCTCGCCGCCTTCGCCGCGAAGCTGCCGGACGGCCTCGATCAGCAGGAACATTCCGAACATGCCCGGATGCAGCGCCGAGAGGCCGCCGCCGCTGGTGTTCATTGGGAACGCCCCGCCTGGTGCCGTGCGCTGGCCCGACACGAAATCCCCGCCTTCGCCGATCTTGCAGAAGCCGAGAGCCTCGAGCGAGAGCAGCACGGTGATGGTAAAGCTGTCATAGATCTCGACCAGGTCGATATCCGAATGGCTCACCCCGGCCATTTTTATTGCGCGTTCCCCGGCCTTTTGCGCGGGAAGCAGGCGGGCGAGGTCCGGCATTTCGCCGATGGCCCAGTGGGTATGCGCCTCGCCATAGCCCTTGACCGCGACGGGACGGGTGTTGAGGTCCTTGGCCCGCTCGGCGGTGGTCATGACGAGGGCGCCGGCCCCGTCGGTGACGAGACAGCAATCGAGCAGATGCAGCGGCTCCGAGATCATCGTGCTGGACAGCACGTCGTCAATGGACAGCGGATCGCGACGCGTCGCCTCGGGGTTCAACTGTGCCCATTTCCGCGTCGCGACGGCGATTTCGGCCAGATTCTCGGACGTGGTGCCAAATTCATGCATATGGCGCTGTGCGGCCATCGCATAGCCGCCCACAGGCGTGGGCATTCCGTAAGGCGTTTCATGCTGCATGGACAGGACTGAAGGCCGACCCCCTAGATTGCGGCTGCGCAGGGATTTCTGGTCCGAGCTGTAGACAATCAGCGCAACCTCGCAATAGCCTTCGCGAAGAGCCATGGCGGCATGTGCGATATGGGCCTCGAATGCCGAACCGCCAATATTCGTGCCATCGACGAATGTCGGCATGATGCCCAGATATTCGCCCAGCGTCACCGTGGCCAGTTGGCCGGGGCCGGGGACCCCCCACATGCCGGCCGTCAGAAGACCGTCGACATCGCTCAACTTCAGTCCTGCTTCTTCGACGGCGGCTTTTGCCACAAATGCGGCATGACCAAGGACCGAAGCCTTGGTGACGAACTTGCCGTCCTTCAGCGGCGCGTCGGCGATGCCGACGACCACCGGTTCTCGTCCGTTCTTCATATGCTCTTTCTCCTTCTTGTCGGGCTGTCCCGGTGCGCCCCGAACTGTTAGCCCGGGCGCATGGTCTTGGCGATGAGCGTACGCTGAATCTGCGAGGTTCCGCCGCCGATGGTGCTTTGCATCCCTTCGCGGAAATACCGCTCCATATCTGCTTCGGGCAGCATCGAGTGGCCACCCAGGATCTGCATTCCGTTGCGCGTCACCGTCTGCAGCGTCTCGGAGGCATAGAGCTTTGCCATCGAGACCTCTCGCGTGCAGGGCGTCTTGGCTGCGGCCAGGCTGGCGGCGCGATAAACCAACAGCCGGGCGGCATCGACCTGGGTCTGCATGTCGGCCAGCATGTGGCGGATCACCTGAAAGTCGAAGATCGGCTTGTCGAACTGAATCCGTTCGTGGGCGTAGCGCAGAGCATCGTCTACGGCTGTCTGGGCATTGCCCACATAGGCGGCGGCCACGGCCACGCGTTCCAGTTCCAGATGGTCGGTGATGATCTTCCAGCCATCGTTTTCCGTGCCCAGCAGCGCATCGGCCGGCAGTTTCACGTCGTCCACGAAAATCTCGGTGGTGCCGGTTGCGCGGCGCGCCATGGTCGGCAGCTTGCGGATGTCCAGACCTTCGGTGTCATTGGGGATCAGGAAAACCGACAGCCCCTTGTGTTTGGGCGCGTCGGGGTCGGTCCGGGTCAGCATTGCAAGGATTGCGTTATCGGCCGCAGCGCCCGAGCACCACAGTTTCTGCCCGTTGACGACCCAGCCGTTGCCGTCGCGCCGCGCGCGGGTCTTTGTCGATGCCGCATCCGACCCCGCGCCCGGTTCGGAAATCGAGATCGAAAAGCGGATGTCGCCATTGAGGAAGGGCTGGATGTACCGCTCTTTTTGCTCGGGCGTGCCGAATTTCTCGACATTCATCGCGGTGAACGTCGCCACCATCAACCCGGTCGAGAAGTCAAAGCCGTATTTGGCCAACCCTTCGCACATCAGGGCATAATCCATGATGTCACCGCCAAGACCGCCGCTCTCTTCTGAAAACAGGATGCCGAGCCAGCCCTGCTTGGCCACTTTTTCATAGGCTTCGTAGGGGTATTTGCGCTCGCGGTCGCAATTGCGGATATAATCGCGGCCGATCTCTTCGTCGACGAAACGCTCGACGGTGGCGCGCCACATCTCTTGCTCGGGTGTCAGAAAGTTCATGCGCTCTGTCCTTGTGTCTTGTCGTGCGCCGCACGGATTTTGGCCGGTTCTCCGGGGCGATCCAGACGCGACTTGCGGATCAGCAGGCTGAACTCGCAGCGCAGGACCGTTTCGTCCCGCTGGTTGATGCCTTCCAGTTTGCTGGTCACGACGCCGTGCCTTTCGTCATGGTCCTTCAGGTCGATGATTTCGGTGCGGGCCCAAAGGGTGTCGTTGATAAAAGTGGGCCGCAAAAAGCGTAGCTTGTCACAGCCATAGAAAGCGGCCAGCACGGAACTGTCGAAGGGGATCATCGCATTGACGATCGAGAACACGAGGCTGCCCTGCACGAGGCGCTGGCCATACAGAGACGATTTGGCGTGCTCGACGTTGGAGTGAAGTTCCAGCCAGTTCCCGGTCAACATGCAGAAATTGACGACATCGGTTTCGGTCATCGTCCGACCGCTCGAAATGCCGGTCTGGCCAAGTGACAACTCTCCAAAAGGGTGACGTATCACGTTGATTTCTCCTGTCCGTCCGCCTTTGATGACAAAACGATCAAGGCATCGGCGGCGACCAATCCCTTCCCGTCGGCCCGAACCATCACAGGGTTGATTTCAATTTCCGAGATCAGATCGGCGTTCTCGGCAAAGAAAACAGATATGCGTGAAATCAGGTCTGCCAGGGCATCTTTGTCGGCCGGTTCTGCGCCGCGTAGTCCAGTCAGCAACCGCGCCCCCGGACCCGATCGCAGCATGGCCGCGGCAGTTTGCGGGGTGGCGGGCGCAAGCCTGATTTCGGCGGCATCAATCAGTTCTACAAGGATGCCGCCAGGACCGGCCAGAACGATCGGACCAAAGGTGTCGTCGCGTTTGCAGCCGATAATCCATTCGGCCACGGACCCTTCTTCCATTTCCTCGATCAGCGCCGTGCCGCCCGCAAAACGTTCCGCCATTTCCGCGGCGGCCTGTTTCGCCTCGTCGGGGGAAAGACCCAAACGGACGAGCCCGTGATCGGACTTATGCGGATAGTCATCGTGACACAGCTTGGCGACACAGCGCCCGTGGTCGGGGTCACGTCGGGGCACCGGGATTCCAATCCGTTGCAGCAGATCCTTCGCATCGGCCTCGTGGATAACCGTGCGCCCGGCACGCTGCCAGTTTTCCAGCGTTTCTCTTTGGGTCATGCCACTTCTCCTGTCGCGACCGCGAGTGCGGCGAGGCCCGATGCCGCCCGAGCGGGCGAATCATAGACAGGAACGGCTCGTTCGCGCAGCGCCTCGCCCGAGGCATTGCTGCGTGCCGAACCGGTCCAGACGATCAGAATCGGCTTGTCTGTGCTGTCGAACGCCTCGGCCAAGGCCTCGATGAACTGCTGATCTGGCACAAATGTGATAATTGCGATGGCAATATCCACGCCCGGATCGGCGGCAACGGCCTCCAGACAGCGTCCGACATATGTGGGATTCGCCAAAACCACACCGGTCAGATCGACCGGGTTTGTCACCGACCCATAAAAGGGCACATAGCGCGACAGCGCCGTCTGCGTCGTTTCATCCAGCACCGGAACCTCGAAGCCGGCGCTTTCGGCCAAGTCGGTCATTTCGACGCCAAGCCCGCCGGTGACAGAAATGATCCCGACCCTGTTTCCGGCAGGTCGTCGACCCGCGGCGAGCGCCGTCACGGCATCGACGGCGGCGACGGATTCACGGGCGCGGATGACACCGGTTTCGCGAAAGACCGCGCTGATCACCCGGTCGTCCCCGGCCATGGCGCCGGTATGCGACTGGACCGCGCGTGACCCGGCGCGGCTGCGCCCACCCTTGACCGCGACAATATGCTTCCCCGCCTGTGTCAGCCGCTGGGCCGCTTCGGAAAAACGGCGTCCGTCGCGCAGTTCCTCGACGTAGCAAAGAACCACCCGCGTCTGGGGGTCGTTGCCCAGATAATCCAGCAGGTCCGCTGCGGTCAGGTCGGTTTCGTTGCCGCTGGAAACGATGGCGTTGATGCCCACGCCGCGTTCGCCCAGGCGCAACGCCATAAGGCCCGCAAGCGCGCCGGACTGGGAAATCATGGCCACGGGACCAGGCCGAAGATCGTTGAACATCGGGCTGAAGGTCAGTTGCAGGTCCGCCGCGGGGCGCACCACGCCTTCGCAGTTCGGTCCGACCAGTCTGAAGGGCGCGTCTTGCATGATCCGGCGCAAGCGCTCTTCGTTGTCATGCCCTTCTTCCCCGGCTTCGGAAAAGCCCGAGGTGACCCCGACCACGACCTTTACATCGAGCCTGGTGCAGGTCTCCAGAGCGTCCAGCGCGACCCCGACCGGCGTTGCCAGCACAACCACGTCGATCGGGCTGTCAATCTCGTCCAGACTGCGCACAGCCGGAAGGCCTTCGATCTCGCCGCCCGAAGGGTTCACGGGGATAATCGTGCCGCTGTAACCGTTGCTCTTCAGCAGGGCCATGACGGCCTGCCCCAACTTGCCCTTGGTGCGGGACGCGCCGACCACCGCAATGGTGCGAGGGTCGAACAACCCGTCCAGTGCGTCGGCTACCGTGGGCCGGCATGCCGTCATTCGATTCGTGTTTGGCTCTGCCATTCTTTCCTCCGTCAAGTGAAAAAACATCGGCTCGTTTCGGCGATCTAACGGTTGTTCGATTGTTCTCGCAATGGATTCTAGTTCCGAGCAGAATGAGGCTTTCAGAGCCGCAAACTAGGGCTTGACGTCGGAAAATTCGCAGAACGAGGCAGACACGTGAAAATGGAAAATGGGCCACTGAGCGATGTCAGGGTGATTGAACTGGGGCATGTGATCGCAGCACCGATGTGCGGCGCATTGCTGTCCGATTTTGGCGCCGACGTGGTCAAGATCGAGCGTCCGGGGCAGGGTGACATGCTGCGGGTACTGAGCGCGCGGGCCAGTGATGGCGTTGGCGCCTGGTGGAAGACCCTGGCACGAAACAAGCGTCTGATGGCGCTGGATTGGAAGAGTGAAGACGGCCGCGCCATTCTGCGCCGGCTGGTCGAAAACGCCCATGTGCTTATCGAGAACTTTCGACCCGGTGTTCTGGAACGGGCAGGGTTGGCCCCAGAGGTCCTGCATGAGTGGAACCCCGATCTGGTGATCGTGCGGATCTCGGGCTATGGCCAGACGGGGCCGCGCGCCTCGTGGCCGGGTTTCGGTCGGGCCGGCGAGGCCATGAGCGGACTGGCGCACATCACCGGCTTTGCCGACAACGCGCCGATGCACCCCGGCTTTCCCGCTGCGGATTCGACCACAGGCCTGATGGCGGCCTACGGCGCGATGATGGCGCTGCATGCGGTGCAGAACGGCCGCGCCCGGGGGCAAGTGGTGGACCTGGCTATTTTCGAGCCGCTGTTGCGCCTGATCGACTATCACGTTCCGACGCGAACCGGCGCGGGGCTGCCGGTTGACCGAAACGGGCTCCAGGCGCCCAATTCCTACGCCCCGGCGGGGGTGTTTCGCGCCCGCGACGGGAAATGGGTCACAATCAGCGCAGGCAGTGCCGCGACCGGGCGGCGGCTTCTGGAAGCCGCGGGCGGAAAGGAATGGGCGGAACAGCCGCAATTCCAAAGCCTCGATGGCTTCGCGGAGCACATGGACGAGATTGTGGACCGTCTCGGCGCATTTGTGGCACAGCATGACGCGCAGAAGGCGATTGACATCTTCCAGGCCCACGATGCCGTGGCTGCGATGGTCTATGACGTCGATGACATCCTGGCCGATCCGCAGATCGCCGCGCGAAGGGACATTGTTGGGGTGGAGGGCGACGACACCAAGGTCGTCGGACCCGTGCCAAAGCTGGACAAGACGCCGGGACGGCTGCGCTGGCTTGGGCGCCGCGAACTGGGTGCTGACACCCGGGCGATTTTACAAGAGCTCGCGTACGACACCGGGCAAATCGACACCCTAATCGAACAAGGCACTGTGGCCGAACCGGGCCGCTGAGCCGGGTCTGCAAGACGTGAGGAGAAAATCATGACCTATCAGATGACATCCGAACAGCAGGGAATCCGCGATGCGATCCTGCGGATCTGCGAAGAATTCGACGACGAATTCTGGCTGACACGCGATCGCGTAGGCGGTTTCCCGCGAGAGCTGCATCAAAAGCTGGCCCGCGATGGCTGGCTGGGGATTGCAATCCCCGAAGAGTACGGAGGTGCCGGTCTTGGCATCGTCGATGCCGCGATCATGATGCAGGCCATTGCGGAATCCGGCGGCGGCAACAGCGCCGCATCGGCGATTCACATGAATATCTTCGGTCTGAACCCAGTCGTGAAATTCGGCACCGATGACCAGAAAAAGAAATACCTTCCGCCTTTGGTGGCAGGCGATGAACGTGCGTGTTTCGGGGTGACCGAGCCGACAACCGGTCTGGACACCACCAAACTGAAAACACGCGCCGTGCGACAGGGTGACCGATATGTGGTGCACGGCCAGAAGGTCTGGATTTCAACCGCCCAGGAGGCCGACAAGATCCTGTTGCTGGCGCGCACGACCCCGCTTGAGGACGTCAAGAAACCGACAGAAGGATTAAGCCTTTTTTACACCGATCTGGACCGATCTTTCGTCACCGTGCGCGAGATCGAAAAGATGGGCCGCAAATGTGTCGACTCGAACGAACTGTTCATCGACGGGCTTCCGATCCCCGCCGGGGATCTGATCGGCGAAGAAGGCCAGGGCTTTCGTCAGATCCTGCACGGGCTGAACCCCGAACGGGTTCTAATTGCCGCTGAAGCAGTCGGAATCGGGCGGAATGCGCTTCGGCGCGCCGCGGATTACGCCAATGAGCGCGTCGTTTTTGGCAGACCAATCGGTCAGAATCAGGGTGTACAGCACCCCCTGGCCGCCAGCTGGGCGGAACTGGAGGCGGCCAACCTGATGGCGATGCACGCCGGCGCGCTCTACGACGCGGGCAAGCCCTGCGGAAATGAAGCCAACGCAGGAAAATATCTGGCCGCCGAAGCGGCGGTGAAGGCGACACAGACCGCGCAGCTGACCTTCGGGGGGTTCGGATACGCCAAGGAATACCATGTCGAGCGTCTTGTTCGCGAGGCCATCCTGTTCCGCATCGCGCCGGTCACCCCGCAGCTGGTGCTTTCGTTTATCGCGGAACATGCCCTCGGCCTGCCAAAATCCTACTAGTTACGAACATCAAAGGAAGTCCCATGCGAATTCATGGAATGGATGCCATTTTCAACCCTCGCTCGGTAGCGGTGATTGGCGCCTCAAGCGATCCCAAGCGCATCGGCGGAAGGCCGGTGGATTTTCTCAAGCGGCACGGTTTCGACGGCCCGATCCTGCCTATCAACCCGAAATCGCCAGAGGTGCAGGGCCTGACGGCGTATCCGTCGATCTCGGAGGCACCCACGACACCGGACCTGGCCGTGATCGCGCTGCCCGCGCCGCTGGCCGTTCAGGCGGTCGAACAGTGCGCGGCCCAAGGTGTGCGGGGGGCGGTGATCTTCAGTTCGGGGTTCTCGGAGGTCGATGCCGACGGGGCCGCCCTTCAGGCGCGCATGGTCGACATCGCGCGCGAGGGCGGCATGCGGCTTGTGGGGCCGAACTGCCTTGGCATCGCGAATGTGCGCCACAACCTCTATGCGACATTCACGCCCGGGGTCGAAAAACACCTGCCAAAACCCGGCGGCGTGTCGATCGTCAGTCAAAGCGGCGCGTTCGGCTCGTATTGCATGACGCTCGTTCGAATGCGCGGACTTGGGGTCAATATCTGGGCGACGACGGGCAATTCCTGCGATGTCGATTTTGCCGATGCCGTGGCCTATTGCGCGCAGGATGACGATACCCGCGTCATCATGGGATATCTCGAAGGGGCAACCGATCGCGACAGGCTGGTCGAGGCACTTGAGCTGGCGCGGGCCCGGGGAAAGCCGGTGGTCATGATGAAGGTCGGGCGCAGCGCGGTCGGAGCAGAGGCCGCGCAGTCGCATACCGCCTCATTGGCTGGGGCAGACGCGGTTTATGACGCGGCGTTCCGGCAGTACGGCGTTTACCGGGCGCAATCGGTCGATGAAATGTTCGATGTGACTTATGCCTGTGCCGAATCCGCGTCGATGATGCAGGGCGACCGGCTGGGCCTTGTGACAGTCTCGGGCGGGGTCGGGGTGCTGATGGCCGACGAAGCCGAAAAGCTGAAACTGGACGTGCCTGCGCTTCCCGATCATGCACAGAAAAAGCTGAAAGAGGTGCTGCCATTTGCCGGTGTCCGAAACCCGGTCGATGTGACGGCGCAGCTGGTCAACCAGATCGATCTTCTGGAAACCAACATGGATGTGTTGTTTGGTGACGGCGAGATCGATGGGGCCATCATCTTCATGTCGACGGTCGGACTTGTCGCCGACCTGAACGAAGCCATTCGGCGCGGACTGGAGCGCATTCGCGAGAAATATCCCGATCGGCCAATGCTGTTCTGTTCGCTGACAGAGCCAGAGGGGCGCGCCGCGTACGAAAAGTCGGGGTTCATCGTGTTCGAGGAACCGACCCGTGCAGTCCGGGCGATGGCCGCATTGCGCTATTTTGCCCGTTCCTTCGCGCGGGCAGGCGAAAAGGACCCGATACCCGAACTCTCCAACCTGTCGCCGTTGCCGGACGGAATTGTGAACGAGATCGAGGCCAAGGCCCTGCTTGCAGAGGCCGGAATCGGGATCGTGCGCGAAACCCTGGCCACCACCCCCGAAGCGGCAGCTCAGGCAGCGCAAGAAATGGGATTCCCGGTCGTGCTGAAGATTGCCTCGCCCGACATCTTGCACAAATCCGACATCGGGGGCGTCGCGCTTGATCTGCGTTCGGCCGAAGATGTCCGCTCTGCCGGGGCACGAATCTTGGAATTGGCGTCCGAGAAGATGCCCGGTGCGCGGATCGACGGGCTGGTCGTGGCGGAACAGGCAGCACCTGGACTGGAGGCTATACTCGGCGTGACCCAGGACCCGGCTTTCGGCCCGGTGGTCATGTTCGGTCTGGGCGGGGTGTTTGTCGAGGCCCTCGAAGACGTGTCTTTCCGCGTCGCACCATTCGGACCTGTCGAAGCGCGCCGTATGATTGACGAAATCCGCAGCCGCAAACTGCTGGACGCATTCCGGGGCGCGCCCGAACGCGACATCGACGCCCTCGCCGGCGCCCTTGCCCGACTGTCTGCTTTTGCCGCCCATCACGGGGCCGCGCTTGAGACCATTGATGTCAATCCATTGATCGTCGGAGCAAGCGGGCAGGGAGCCGTCGCCGCTGACGGTGTGATCATACCCGCCAATCGAGGAGGCCACTGACAACCGAACCCGAAATCTTTCCTGATCCCCAAGCCGCTTGCGGCGTGCCCCCGGCAGTTTTCTAACAGTTGACAGAATTTACAAGCGCGGCCATCCTTCCGTATGGAACGCTGTGCATATAACTGCACACGAAGGGAGGAGATCATGGAAACCGCGCATCAGACTTCAGCAAGAACAGGCGGCGATCAAATTGTGAAATCGGTGGCGCGCACCTGTCAGACTTTGGTGTATTTCGATGAAGTTCAGCGACCGCTTTCGGTCGTGGAAGTGTCCAAGGAACTGGGGTACCCGCAGTCAAGTACCTCGGCGCTGCTCAAAAGCTTGGTGAAGCTTGGATTTCTGACCCACGATGCCCGAAAGAAGAGTTATTTTCCCACCGAGCGCGTTCCGCTTTTAGGGTCGTGGATGAATCCAGATCTGTTCGGCGAAGGCACCATCCACCGGCTGCTCAAGGCAATTTCGGAACGCACACGGCATGTGGTGGTTCTGGCAACCAAGAATGGGGACGAAGCCGAGTACGTGCAAGTTGTCCGCCCGAAAGATTCGCCGATCCACCACATATCGCTCGGGACACGTCGTCCGCTGGGTAACTCAGGTGTCGGGCGCGTTCTGATGAGTCGTTTCAGTGACGACGAAGTGCGCAGTCTGTTCCGCAGGATCAACGCCTATCGCGCGCCCGACAAACCGGCAGTGGATGTGAAAGCTTTCGTGGCCTCGTTGGCAGAAACCCGTGCCAAGGGCTATTACCTCTCAACCGATCAGGTGGTTCAAGGGAGCGGCTTGATTTCCATGCCGTTTCCTAACCATCTGAACTCGCGGCTTTTCGCTGTCGGGGTTGGCGCTCCAACTGATGTTATCTTGAGATCCGAAAAAGAGATCGTAGGGATCATGCACGAAGAAATCGTTCGAAATCTGAAGAAGATGGGTCAACAGTCCCTGACCGCCTGACCGCCTGGATCAGCCAGCGCCGTAAAAAATGGCCCGGCTTGACGAAGACGGGACTTGGGGGGCGCGGACGAAACGCGCCACTTGCCAATGTCAGGGTCCGTTTTCAGGCGGCGGAAATAGCCTCTTCGCGTCAGGCTCAAGGTTGAGCCTGACCGGCGGGGCGTCGTTAGCACCGGCATCCCCGAAGGCCGGGCGGTGTAGGATGCGCTGCCCAGAGCAGTGCGACCACGGTTTCGGCCCGCCCCAAGAATACCGGCTTGAAGAGAGGCGCCGCGAAAGAGGCCGACCATCATCGTGTTGATCGTAAGCGGCGTCTACGCCCCACCGGAGTTCAGCTCGACGGCTTGAAGTTCCAGGGTAGCAACTCGTCGATCCGGTTCGCGGGATGCCCTGCCGCGATCGCCTCGAGCGTCGCCTTGAGATAGACAAAGGGTACGATTTCGTTGATCTTTGCTGTGGCGATGAGCGAGGCGATGCGGCCCCAGGTCCGACCACCTTCGTCGTGGCCGGCGAAGAGTGCGTTCTTCCGCGTCAGGGCGATCGGCCTGATGAGATTCTCCACGGCATTGGAGTCGATCTCGACGCGTCCGTCCTGCAGGAAGGTCTGTAGCCCGTCCCACTGCCGGTGGATATAGGCGAGTTTCTCTCCGAGGCGGGACTTGGCGGAGATCCGGCGGCGCTGGCTCTGCAACCATTCGCCGAACTGGGCCACCAGCGGCGCGGTGCGTGTCTGTCTCGCCGACAGGCGCTGTCCCGGTCCCATGCCGCGGATCTCGGTTTCGATCCGGTAGAACTCGGCGATCCGGCGCAGCCCCTCGGCGGCGATCTCCGATCCATCACGGTCGAAGACTTCCTTCAGCTTCCGGCGGGCATGTGCCCAGCAGTGCGCAACCGTGATCGGCGCGCCGCCCTTGCGCGAGGGGCGCGTCAGCCGATCGTAGCCGGGATAGCCGTCCAGCTGCAGGATGCCGTCGAAGCCCTGCAGGATCTGCTCCGCGTTCACGCCGGCGCGGCTCGGGCGGTAAGTGAAGACCACGCCGGGCGGGTCATCGCCGCCCCAGCCCCGATCATCTCGGGCCAGCGCCCAGAGGAAGCCAGTCTTCGTCCTGCCTCGCCCGGGCTCCAGAACCGGCGCCGTCGTTTCGTCCATGAAGAGTTTGCCCGAGCCCTTCAGGTGCTCGGCGAGCCGGTCGACCACCGGGGCAAGGTGGAAGGCCGCGGTGCCGACCCAATCGGCGGGCGTGCTGCGCCGAAGGTCGATCCCGGAACGCGCGAGGATCTGGCTCTGGCGATAGAGAGGCAAATGGTCGGCGAACTTGGCGACGAGCACATACGCAATGGCGCCCTCGGTCGGCAGCCCGCCCTCGATCAGGAAGGCAGGGGCTGGCGCCTGGGTGACCCCTTCGGCGTAGGCACGGCAGGCATACTTGGGTCGAACCGTCACGATGACGCGGAGCTGGGCCGGCACGATGTCCAGCCGCTCGCTGCGGTCCTCGCCGATCCGGTGCATCGTGCCGCAGCCGCAGGGACACTCCAGGCTGGCCGGCTCGATCATCTGCTCGATCCGGGGGAGGCTCTCAGAGTCTGATTCAAAACTTTTCGAGTGAATTCATTGTCTTGCGAGCATCCGCGTGACGCGGCGGATGTGTGCGATTGTGACCCAAGCTGCCGCGCTGGCGATGGATTTTTCCCAATCCTTCGA